>JBLZXS010000264.1:0-3174 GCA_050285325.1 Acinetobacter sp. | reverse complement strand
CAGGCCATTGAAGCACAAGAGATTCCGGTCATTGAACTTGAACAGGGTGCAGGACATATCCGCGTGATCGCCGGTCGTTATATAGACGATCATGCAGAGCATACCGGTCCGGCTGCAACCCATAGTCCTGTGAACCTATGGGATGGTGAACTAAAAGCGGAACATCTGCATCACATTCATGTACCTGTCGATCACAACGTATTGGTCGTGGTGCTGTCAGGTGAAATGCAGTTAAACGGAACGCAAAAAGTTCAAGACAGTTCGATTGTCATGTTTGCTCAAGATGGTGAAGCCGATATTCAGCTGCAAGCAATGAAAGACAGCAAGTTCCTGGTGCTGACGGGTCAACCACTGAATGAGCCGATTCAAGGTTATGGTCCCTTTGTAATGAATACTAAAGATGAAATCGTTCAGGCGTTTAATGATTTTAACAATGGCAAGTTCGGTGAAATCCCGGTTGCCAGTTAATTTTAGCCATTCATTGCACATTTAGAAAATAAACAAGCCCCTAAAATATTTAGGGGCTTTTTGCGAAATAAATTTTGTTGTTTTTACAGCATTTGCATAGTTATACAGAGTTAGAAGTGTGATGTAGTTTGAAATTATTAGATGATTCATGATAGGGGTTTTTTAGTAATTTGTAAACCGATCGTTATAATATTGGTTAATATATATATCCTTTTATTAAGGATTTTTATTTTTTATTCAAATAAATTTTAATGGTTTATTAGTTTTTATTTAAATTTTTTATGATGTAAAGAAATGTAAAAAAATATCTAATTTCAATCATGATGACTTTTGTTAAAAAAACATATTCTGGAAGATTTTAATACCGCCTTTTAATCTCGCTTGGTTCATAATTTCATTAATCTAATGTGTAACTGACGGATAATAATTTTGGATATTGCAGTTATTGGTAGTGGCATGGCTGGGCTAGCTACCGCCAGAATTCTTAAAGATGCAGGGCATAGCATAACTATTTTTGAGGCATTGCCTGGACGTGGTATGGATACCCATAGCATTGAATTTGAAGGCGGCCTAATTGATGCACCCTTGCGTGTAATGAATCCTCATTTGTGGAAAAACACCCTCAGTTTGGCGACTTATTTGGGTATTCCCACTTTCCCGGTGCGTACCTATATGGCATGCAGCTGGTTGTTTGAAGACCGCACTGAAACCTGGTTAACCACTACCCGTAGCCGTATTGGTAATTTCCCGATTATTAATAACCGTAAAGGGCTTCAGCAATACGGTTGGCGCTTGGTTAAAGGTATGCTGCAACTGAAAGCGGCCATCACTCGATTCTTCAAATCAAAGAATCAAGATATTACCCTAGCTGAATTTATCAATAATAATGATATTGAAGAAGTGTTCTGGCATGGCGCAGTGATGCCGGTGCTCTATACCATTTGTACCTGCAATCCAAAAACCATTGGCGAATGGCCGGCAAAACCTTTATTGACGTTCTTGCGTCAATTGACCGATGGCGATGCTTTACTGCGTATTCAGGGTGGCACACCGGCATTGGTAAACAAGCTGATTGAAGGCATTGAAATTCATAATAGTTCTGCCATTACCCAGGTCAAAGAACAAGACAATGGTGTTTTGGTTGAAAATGCACTAGGTGAGCAACGCATTTTTGATCGTGTCATTGTGGCGACACCGACCAATAAAATTGAAACCTTTTTAAATAATGAACAATTTGCAGATGATATTGCGCTGTTAAAGAAATTCAAATTTGAACAGGGGCAATTGGTGATTCACACCGATCAAACCGTAATGCCACCTAAACGTAAAGATTGGGCAGTGCTCAGTTATATGATGGATCGTAAATTTACCCGTCAACAGTTCACCGTATGGTTGAATTCGGTTGAGCCGAGTCTGGTTGGTAAAAATCCAGTGTTCCAAACCTGGCAACCGGTGACTGCTATTGACCCTAAAAAAGTCATTTCCAGCGTTACCTTAACTCGTGCTGTGGTGGACTCACAAACCGTGGCGTTAAATAAAGAGCTGCAACAACGTCATAAAGATCTCAACCGTAAAGTGTTCTATTGTGGTTCTTGGTCTTGTGACGGTTTGCCACTTTTAGAATCGGCAGTGACTTCAGCAATGAATATTGCGGAAATTTTTAATGCCCCATTGCCGTTTGTAGGATTAAAACCTAAAGTTGAGGTTGCCCCACAACTCGGCTACTAATACATGAAATGGCTTCAAACGATTCAGCAGCAAGTTTCACAACATAAGTATGCGATTAACGCAAAACAGTTAGGAGATAATGCTGAACTCGCTTGGAGTAATTTGGGTTATTGGGAGGATGTCACATTTTCCTATCCTGAGGCTTGTCGTCAATTGGCAGATCAATTGGCGCAAGCAGTGCATTTAAATTCAAAGAATAAATTGCTCGATTTAGGCTGTGGTAAGGGCGCAAGTCTGCTTCATTGGCAGCAGCAATATCATGTTCAACACATTGAAGCAGTTGAATTACAATCCAATTGTGTGATTCAAATCCAAAAGCATCTTCCTCAAATTACTGCAATTCACCCACACTCTTTTTTAAATTTAAAACAGATTCAGTTCACATCTGACTTTGATGTAGTGCTGTGTATCGATGCTGCCTATCATTCCAATTTAAATTCATTTCTCGATTCAGTGGGGAGTGTTTTAAATTCAAAGGGCCGATTGGGTTTTCATTATTTAATCTGGTCTGAGAAATGGCTGAATTTGAATTCATTCCAGAAATGGAAGTATTTGTGGCTGTTAAAAGCAGCGGATGTTAATTTAAATCATTTAATGAGTGAATCGGTTCTGAAACAAACTTTGCAGAGCTATGATTTTACAGAGGTCGAAATCCGTGATTTATCTAAAGGCGTTTTACAGGGTTTTGCAAACTACTTTCAACAATTACCACAATCGGCTACAGATTTGGATGCATTTAAAATTCGTATGACAGCAAAGTTATGTCGCAAGCTGTATGCGGAGGGTGTGGTCAAGTACGTGCAAATCAGTGCGAAAAATAATAAATAATGATTTTTTAAATATTATAAAATGATTAATCCCAAAAACAACAAAGCCTCACTAACAAGCGAGGCTAAGTATAAAATGGTGCCGGCACACGGATTCGAACTGTGGACCTACTGATTACAAGTCAGTTGCTCTACCAACTGAGCTATGCCG
>JBLZXS010000263.1:0-6029 GCA_050285325.1 Acinetobacter sp. | reverse complement strand
CAAGTCAAGCCGGGCAAGGGGCACTTAGTCATCGTATCCGTTTAGATGAAATCGAAAGTCTGCTGGCAGCGCAGTTGCCTCAGCTTGAAGCCGCAGAAAAACACTTGCCGGAAGTGATTCTACAGATTGAAACCCTACAAAAAAATATTCAAGATCAGCAAGATCAGTTAAAGCAACAGCAGAAGGCGTTGCAACAGGTCGATGTCAATATTGCGAAACTACAAAGTACGATTCAGGCTTTTTCGGTACAAAAGCAACAGTTAACGAATCAACTTCAGCAACTTGATGCACAGCTTGAAGAAGACGCCATGCAAAAAGATGATCTGGAAATTGATTTGCATGCGTTGAACCTGAAACTTGAGCAGGCTTTACCGAATTATAAAATCCTGCAATTTCAAGTTGAGGAACTGACCGAGCAGCTTGAAAACACTCAACACAGCTGGCAACAGGCTCAACAAGAGTTGGAATTGCTGCGTCGCCAAGCCACGCAAACCCAGCAGCAGATTGAGCTACTGGAAAAAGATGCTTCATTCTCCAGAGCGCAATATCAGCAGATTATTGCGCAAATGGAGCAAGCGAAAAAGTTTGTCGATCCGGTACAGCTGGAATTGCCGGCACTGGAATCACAATTTAATCAACAGTCTCAAGTCACCGAAAAGTTGCAGAAAACTTGGAATGAATGGCAAGTTGAACTGAATAATATTCAGGAAAAACAGCAATATTTGACCGAGCAGCGCCATCAGTATCAACAGCAGGATGAAAAATTACGCGGTCAACTGGAAGAAAAACGTCTGGCCTGGCAAGTCGCTAAATCCGACTTCCAGCATTATTCAGAACAATTGATAGCTTTGAATAGTGAAGTGATGAGCGGTTTAGAAATTGATGTGGCTTCACACCAACAACAGCTGGAAAAAGCCCAACAACGCTTTGAAAAATTGGGTGCAGTCAATTTGGCTGCTTCTGAAGAATACGAAGAAGTATCCAAGCGCTTTGACGAGCTGAGCCATCAAATTGAAGACCTGAAAAAAACGGTTGATCAATTACAAGGGGCCATGAAAAGTATTGATCAGGAAACCCGCAAGCTGTTTATGACCACCTTTGACCAGGTCAATCTTGAGCTACAAGACTTGTTCCCGAAAGTATTTAATGGCGGAGAAGCAAGTTTAAGCCTTGAAGATGGCTGGCAATCGGGTGTAAAACTAATGGCTCGACCACCCGGTAAACGTAATAGCTCTTTAGCACTGTTATCGGGTGGTGAAAAAGCATTAACAGCATTGGCATTGGTGTTTGCCATCTTCCGTTTAAATCCAGCACCATTCTGCGTTCTGGATGAAGTGGATGCACCTTTGGATGATGCAAACGTGGGTCGGTTTTGTAATTTGGTAAAAGAACTTTCTGAACAGGTTCAATTCATTTACATTACCCATAATAAAGTTGCAATGACGATGGCAACCGATTTGTTAGGTGTTACCATGCCAGAACCCGGTACATCAAAATTAGTCACTGTCGATTTGGAACAGGCAAAAGAATACGGTTTAGTCGCGGAGTCATAATATGGAAATCACCACCGTCGTTGGTATAGTTATCGCCGTTATCATTATGTTATTCGGTTTAAGAATACTGCTAAAAAAACCTGCTGATGCAGCACCATCATTAGATTCAGAACTTCATGTCGATACAGATAGCCAGAAACCCGTGATTCCTCGCCATGTCCGTGATCAATTACACAGTACCAATGAAGCCTCAAGTCTAGAACGTGTTGAACCGACTTTGGCAGAATCGGCTGTTGAGCTGGCTCAAGATTCAAATAAGGCAGAAGCAAAAACTGAACATACTGAAGTTAAGGCACCCGTAGCTGCTGCGCCAGAAACACCGGATCAGGTCAAATTAACAGCAGATTCAGTCGTTAAAGCGGATGATACTGCATTAGACCTTGCGCAAGATAAGGCGAGTCAAGCTGACAAAGCTGCAGCCAAAGATTCAGAAGAACTTAGCCTGAACGGAACGATTGAAAAAGCTGAAATTTCAGAGTTCGAAGATGAAAGCAGTATTTTGGATGAACATTTACATGAACAGCAGCGGGTTGATGAGGAAAGTGCCTTATCGACTGCAGTTGATTTTATTGCATTAAATGTTTACCCGGAACGTCGTGTTCTGTCAGGTGAAAAAACTTTAAAAGTATTGCTGAAATACGGTTTACGTTTTGGTGAAATGGCATGTTTCCATCGTTATAGTCAAGACGGTAGCAAGTTACTGTTTTCCGTCTTGCAAATTACCGATGAAGGCGCAGCGGGTTTTGACCTTGAAACCTTATCTACGGAGCAGGTGAAAGGTTTGGCCTTCTTCCTGGCCTTGCCACATAGCGATGTACAAAATGCGTTTGATACCATGGACAGTCTTTCACGTCTGATTGCACGTGAAATTGATGGCACGGTCTATGATCAGAACAATCAGGAATTTACTCCGCAGTTGCGTGAGCAATGGCGTCATCAAGCGATTGACTATCGTTCAGGACATGCCGCAGAAGTTTAGTTTGAAACTGACGGACTCGATTTCTATAATAGTAATATAGATAGAATGTTTTTTAAGGGCGGAAATCAAACCGCCCTTTTTTATGGTGGATGTATGACTCAAGATTCAACTATCAAAGCGCAAATGCGTCAATTGATTCAAATTTTAGCCAAGCATAATCATGCTTATTATGTGATGGATCAACCAAGCATTGAAGATAGTGAATATGATCAACTCTTTCATCAGCTCAAAGCCTTAGAACAGCAATACCCTGAATATGTACAAGCCGATACGCCAACCAATAGAGTCGGTGGAAAGGCACTGTCAAAATTTGCAAGCGTGACCCATGCGGTGCCGATGCTTTCATTGGGCAATGTATTTAATCAGGAAGAACTGTTTTCCTTTGCCCGTCGTGTAGAAGAGCGTTTGCCCAATCAGAAGATTCAATACGATGTCGAGTTAAAGTTCGATGGCTTGGCCATTTCACTCTGGTACGAACACGGGGTTCTGGTTCGTGGCGTTACGCGTGGTGATGGCGAAACGGGTGAAGATATTACCCACAATGTTAAAACTATCCGTAATTTGCCGAAAGTACTTTCATCTGCTCAAGCTTCAGTCCCGGCGCTATTGGAAGTTCGGGGTGAAGTTTTAATGCCTAAGGCCGGCTTTGAAAAACTCAATGCTGAAAATGAAGCTAAAGGTGAAAAGACCTTTGCCAATCCGCGTAATGCTGCTGCAGGGAGTTTGCGTCAGCTTGACCCAGGTATTGCAGGTTCACGTCCTTTGGCATTTTATGCTTATGGCATTGCGCAATGCGAGCCACATCATGGGAAAACCACCATGTCTGCCAGTCTGGAATGGCTGACTCAATTCGGTTTTGCGGTAGGTGAATGCCATTTTATTTGTGACAGTATTCAGGAAGTGCAGCAACGCTACGAAGAGATCAATGCTAAACGCCCTGATTTAAGTGTTGAAATTGATGGCATGGTCATCAAAGTTGACAGCTTAAAACAGCAACAGCAATTGGGTTTTTTAAGCCGCGAACCGCGCTGGGCAACCGCGTATAAGTTTCCCGCAGTTGCTGCTTTAACCACGGTGGAAAATATTGAATGGCAAGTGGGGCGTACCGGTACTTTGACCCCTGTCGCGCGTTTGAATCCGGTTGCAGTCGGTGGGGTAACGGTATCCAATGTGACCTTGCATAATATTGGAGAAATTCATCGTTTAGATGTTCGCATTGGCGATACGGTCAGCGTTTACCGTAGTGGTGATGTCATTCCCAAAGTGGAAAAAGTCTGGCCGGAATTCCGCCCGGATAATGTGGTAGAAGTACACTTACCAGAGAATTGTCCGGTATGCGAATCACCTGTGGTAATGCCAGAAGGCGAGGCTTTGGCACGCTGTTCGGGCGGTTTGTACTGTGCTGCGCAACGTATTGAAGCGATTCGTCATTTTGTCTCGCGCAAGGCACTAGATATTGAGGGTTTAGGGGATCGTTGGGTGGAGTCTTTACTACACCTCGATTTACTGAAAAATGTGGCTGATATTTATAGCTTGCATGAGCACCGTGAGCAATTGTTGACGATTGAAAAAATGGGTGAAAAGTCAGTTCAAAACCTGTTTGATGCGATCGAAAACAGTAAAAAAACCACCTTGGCCGCCTTTATTTATGCCTTGGGAATTCGCGGGGTCGGTGAAACCACGGCACGTATGCTGGCTAATACTTTCCAGACGCTTGATGCGCTTAAAGCAGCAGATCTGGATGCCTTAAAGAAAACCCCAGATGTGGGTGACATTACTGCTGAATGGATTATCGATTTTTTTCAGGCTGAACATAATGTTGAAGTGGTGAATCGTTTGCTTGAAGCCGGCATTCACTGGGATGCACCGGTTGCACCAACACGTCAGCCGTTAAATGGTGAAAGTTGGGTGATTACCGGAACTTTAAGCCAAATGGGGCGTGATGAAGCCACCCAAATGCTACAAGCTTTGGGTGCTCGTGTCAGCGGCAGCGTTTCCAGTAAAACCAAATGCGTGGTGGCGGGTGAAAAAGCCGGCTCTAAACTGGAAAAAGCTGAAAAACTGGGCGTAAAAGTCATGAATGAAACCGACTTTTTAAGTCTGATGGCTGAATATGGTCAAAGCCTGGTGGAATAAGCAGTTAAACAAGAACCATTTGTAATCGTTACAAATCTTAAAAATATACTTTTACAGTTTAAATAAGCCTTCGTGAAATTGCTTCAATTACGCAAAGGCTTATTTTTTATGTGGAAATTTTTGTTAAATAAACTGCAAATGCGTATGTTTCTCATTTTAATTTTATAAAAATCATAAACTTACATAATTTTTATTTTGCATTGATGGCCGGTTTTGTCCATAATGTTAGAAAAAGGGTATGGAGTAATTGAAATGCGTGGCAATCCAGAAGTCGTAGACTATCTAAATATGTTGATCGGTGGCGAACTGGCTGCTCGTGATCAATATTTGATCCATTCTCGTATGTATGAAGATTGGGGTTTAAGTAAAATTTTTGAACGTATCGATCATGAAATGCAGGAAGAAGCTGCTCATGCTGATGCGATTATTCGCCGTGTATTATTCTTGGAAGGTACACCGAATATGAACCGTGATGACATTGAAACTGGTGAAGATGTTGTAAGCTGTTTAAAAGCCGATTTAAAACTTGAATACCATGTACGTGAAAAATTGGCGCAAGGCGTTAAACTGTGTGAAGAGAAAGGCGATTACGTGACCCGTGATATGCTTCGCCAGCAAATGTCAGATACCGAAGAAGATCATACCTACTGGCTGGAAAAACAGATTCGTTTGATTGAATTAATTGGTTTGCAAAATTATATTCAATCGCAAATGTAAGTTTGAATATTGAAATATAAAGCCTGACGTAAGTTGGGCTTTTTTATAGCTCCATTTTGATTGTTTGAACCCAATCCGACTATCTAGATTTTGAATATTTGAATATTTGAATAAGCGAAGGTCTATTTAGCAAACTTTTGAATGTCTGCCAAGACCTGAGCAGCATGCGACTGCGTATCTACACTGTTGTAGTGATAAACAATAGTGCCTTGAGGATCAATTAAAAAGCTTTCCCGCTTGGCAATTTTGGTAACGCCAAGGTTACGTACAATCCCGAATTGATTGGCCAGTTGATGATTATTGTCAGCCAAAATTGGAAAAGGTAAGCCTAATTTTTCCGAAAATTTTTGATGAGATTTGACATCATCCAAACTCACGCCCAAAACCACAGCATTACTTTTTAAAAACTGTGGATAAAGTGCTTTGAATTGATTGGCTTCTTGGGTACAGCCGGGTGAGTTGTCTTTGGGATAAAAATACAAAACGATCCATTTACCTTTATATTGGCTTAATGAATGCCATTTGCTGTTTTGATCCTGCAATTTAAAAGCCGGTGCTGATTTACCCACCCACTGTTTTTGAGATGTTTCAGACTTTGAAAAAATGGAACTTTCAGCAGATGCGAGCTGAGAAAAACTCAAGCT
>JBLZXS010000262.1:0-6636 GCA_050285325.1 Acinetobacter sp. | reverse complement strand
GAAACGAATTGTCCAAACTCTTTCACCATAAAAGGTTCTTATTAAGCTTTTCGGCATATTTTATTTATATTTCCTATCAGACTTTTGTTGAAGTTCTATCTCTTTTGCATGCATCAGTCCAATGATTGGAGTACAATCTTCGGCGTTTATGATTATTAGATTAAATGGACTAACTATTTAATCGCATTGACTATCCTCAATTGGAGATAATTAGATGAAGCAAGCCGTTCGTGTTGCCGTTACTGGTGCTGCAGGTCAAATTGGTTATAGCTTACTATTCCGTATCGCAAGCGGCGAGATGCTAGGTAAAGATCAACCGGTTATTTTACAATTGCTCGAAGTTCCTTTTGAGAAAGCTCAACAAGCGCTTAAAGGCGTAATGATGGAACTTCAAGACTGTGCATTCCCTCTTTTAGAAGGCATGATCGGTACTGATGATCCTAAAGTTGCATTCAAAGATGCTGACTATGCGTTATTGGTTGGTTCACGTCCACGTGGTCCTGGTATGGAACGTGCTGACTTGCTAAAAGTGAACGGTGAGATCTTCATCGGTCAAGGTCAAGCACTTAACGAAGTTGCTAGCCGTGACGTTAAAGTACTTGTTGTAGGTAACCCTGCAAACACGAATGCTTATATCGCGATGAAATCTGCTCCAGATCTTCCAGCGAAAAACTTCACTGCAATGTTACGTCTTGACCACAACCGTGCTGCATCTCAAATTGCTGCTAAAACTGGTAAAGCGGTTAAAGACATTAAAAACCTTACTGTTTGGGGTAACCACTCTCCAACAATGTATGCTGACTACCGTTTTGCAACAATCAACGGTGAAAGCGTTAAAGACATGATCAACGATCAAGAATGGAATGCGAATACATTCCTTCCGACTGTTGGTAAACGTGGTGCTGCGATCATCGAAGCACGTGGTTTGTCTTCTGCTGCTTCTGCTGCAAATGCTGCAATCGACCATATGCGCGATTGGGCTCTTGGCACAAACGGCGAGTGGGTAACGATGGGTATTCCTTCTGACGGTTCTTATGGTATTCCTGAAGGCGTAATGTTCGGTTTCCCTGTAACGACTGAAAACGGTGAATACAAAATCGTTCAAGGTCTTGAAATCGACGAATTCAGCCGTGAACGTATCAACTTCACGTTGAACGAGCTTGAAGAAGAACGTGCAGCGATTGCTGACATGATCAAATAATTTGATCTTAAAAGATTAAGTGAAAAAAGCACTCCATTTGGGGTGCTTTTTTTATACCGCTCACTTTAATGAACAAAAAATAACAAGCTGTGAAGGAGAGACAACTGAGTTTTCGCTACGAGCAATCTAAGGTAAAGATAAGATTATAGATAAAAAGATATGGAGGTTAGTCCGATGTTAGAGCAACGCCCCACCTTTGAACTTTTCTTTGAACAATTAGGCTTGGATTCGAGTCCTGAAGCCATTGATGAGTTTATTAGTACTCATCAAATTGGTATGGATGTGCCACTACATAAAGCACCCTTCTGGAGCAGATCACAGCATGACTTTCTGATCAGTCATTGGAAGAAAGATGATGATTGGGCCATTTTTGTAGATGTTTTGAATGAACAATTACATATTGAAGCAGAGGGTTCAGGTTCTTGTGATATGCCCGGTAATAAAGCAACCTAAGAATTCCGATCTCAATACTTTCATAATTTAACGCTATGATGGAGTCTACTTATGCTTATGCAAGAACAATTAACTTTAGAATTATTATTTGAACAATTGGGTCTAGCTTCTGATGAAGCCTCGATTAATCAATTCACTCATACCCATCAATTGCCATCAGAAGTCGCATTACCGGATGCCGAATTCTGGAGCGAGGGACAAAGCGCCTTCTTGCGTGAACATTGGCACCAAGATGATGAATGGATTGTGATTATTGATAAACTGAATCAGCTATTACATGTGGAAAGTGACAAGCAAAGTGCTTAAATACTTTCATACAAAAAGAAACAACAAACCTAGTCAAATGACTAGGTTTTTTTTGTTTTATCTTATAAGTTAGACCTATAAATAATTACAATTTATCTGATATAAGGAGGGCGCGATGCTCGCAAAGAACCAACCATCCTTAGAGCTCTTGTTTTCCCAGCTCGGTCTCGCCAATAGTCCTGCCGCTATTGAATTGTATATACGTACCCATCAACTGCCGGCGGGGCTGTCCTTGCACGATGCTCCATATTGGAGTAAATCCCAGAGAGAATTTTTGATTCGTTATCTGGTGGAGGACGCGGATGAATGGGTCATCTGGATTGATGAACTGAATCAGCAACTGCATATGGATGCGAATAAATTAAAGCGCGCTTAAATTTCTGCTTTCATAAAAAACTCTCCATATCGGAGAGTTTTTTTTATTGTTTAAATTAATGCATTTTGCTTTGAAGCAGTTTCACAAACCAGACTTCTTCACGTACCGCCCTAAACGAAGGGTGTTTCTGCAATAGCTCTAAATCAAAATCAGCAGTTTTACTATATTTGGTTAACCAGTGACGCGAGAGTGCATTTTCATTTTTAGAAACAGAGGCATAAGCCAAGAAAAAATAGATGTCACTGTGTTCGTGCTGCGAGAGCGGTTTTAGAATCTGCTGGGTAATTAAAGCAAACCGCTGTTCTTTGGTGATTTCGAAATACAACATATAGGCCTTGGCCAGATGTAAAGACAGATTCAAATACAGACGCATCGGCATCTCTTCATATCCAATCCGGGCCTGCTCTAAAATAACCACGGCTTCTTGCAGAAAATGAATCTGTTCTTGACGTGAATGGCTGATCACCACCAGCTGTAAACGTAAATCAGCACGTTCTAAAGCGAGATCAGGGGTATTGTTTTCCAAATACAATTGATCTGTCTCACCGATACGCTCGATAATTTTTTTTGTATTTTCAAACATTAGCCAAAACCTTATTGATGAATAATCAGTATATAGGGGCAAAATCGGTAATTTAAAGGCAAATGCAGCAGACTGTTTTTGGAATAAAAATTAGAACAAGGTATGAGCGCTACGTAACCATGCCGTGATCGACAAACGCTGATGCTTGGCTTGAATTACTTCATGCAATAAATCGCTCTGGAACATGGCAATCCGATTCGGTTTGGGCTGAATGGTGTGCCATTGCTGATTTTTATCTTGCAGATGCAATTCGCCGCCCCAGTCATCTTGCCAATCTTCATGTAAATAATAGACCGTAGAAATAATGCGACCATTTTTCCCTTGTGGATTGTCGCGATGCAAAGCGTAATATTCACCTGCGTTATAACAGGCAAAATGTGCTTCGACTTCTTTTATGCCTAAATAAAAATTGCGATTTAATAATTGGGAGATTTCTTTAAGTGTTTCAATGTGATGTTGTGCGATTTTTAATTCATCGCTAATCCACAGAATATGGTCACTACGGATTTGGCTGATCACTCCGTTTTGAATGGCAGCATCCCGAAAACGGTTCAAATTAGAGCTACATTCTTCAACTAAAGCATGTACATAGTCTGGCGGGTAAGCATGGTCAATAATCGTAAATCCATGTTGATCCAAATCTTCAATAATTTGATCAACATTCCATGACTTTGGGAGCTGAATTGCATCCATACACATATACTCAAATACAATCTGGAAAAAGGTGGCGTATTCTAGAGCAAGATATCCTTCGGAATGAAACATTTTTTCATGCTAAAATGTCCGTTGATTACAGGAATTAAAGAAACATGAATTACCGTCACCATTTCCATGCAGGCAACTTTGCCGATGTTATGAAGCATGTGTTGTTGCTTCAACTTTTAACACGTTTAAATGCCAAAGATAAACCTTATCGCTATATCGATACGCATGGTGGTGCAGGTAAATATGATTTATCTACATCTGCAGCACAGAAATCAGGTGAGTTTTTAAACGGTATTCATCGTTTAGTCAAACTTGATGATTCCATCATTCGTAATGCTCCTGAAGGCGTAAAGCAATATCTTAAAATTGTTGAAGATATGCGTGAAGCATCTGGTAAAGGAGCTTACCCGGGTTCGCCATGGTTTGCATTGGAAGGCATGCGTGAAATAGATAAAGCCACGATTTTTGAAATGCAAAGCGAAGTTTTCCAGCAACTGTATTTTAATATTCGTGACCGCCGTGCAGGTTTGCATGAACGTGATGCTTATGAAGGCTTGTTAGGGGTTATTCCGCCGAAAGAAAAACGTGGCTTGGTGATGATTGACCCGCCTTACGAACTAGAGCGTAAAGATTTTCCACAATTGGTTGAATTGCTTGCCGCTGCACAC
The DNA here is from genome assembly GCA_050285325.1 of Acinetobacter sp. Lineage (GTDB taxonomy): Bacteria > Pseudomonadota > Gammaproteobacteria > Pseudomonadales > Moraxellaceae > Acinetobacter. The sequence goes on along the minus strand of JBLZXS010000262.1, from coordinate 2,344 downwards.
AAAAAATGGCCGACAGGTGTTTTTGCCGTTTGGTATCCAATTAAAGATCGCGCCATGATTGATCGTTTTGAAAAGAAAATGATGAAAACCGGTATTCGCCGTCAATTGGTATGTGAAATTTGCGTATGGCCCGATGACACGCCAGTCGGTTTAAATGGTTGTGGTTTGCTGGTGATTAATCCACCTTGGAAGTTTTCTGAGGATGCAGATGAAGCTTTACAATGGTTGTTCCCGCATTTGCGTATGAGTGAAAATGGTGGGCATGCTGCTGTACGCTGGTTGGTTGGCGAATAAGTTATACCTTTAAGAGAGATACGGTTACAGTTAGGATCGACAAGAATGACAAGTATAAATAAACCTGAAAGTGAATCTTCTGCACGTGATGAGCATAGTTTTGATGGCATCACTTTTGAAGTGGAAGAAGAAGAGCATACCCAAGAGGGACAAAAGGTGAAACGTCGTGGCATCTATCTGTGGCCGAATCTGATCACGACAGCAGCATTGCTGTCGGGGTTTTACTCGATTATCGCCAGTATGAATGGCGATTTTACTCAAGCGATTTACGCGATTTTCCTTGCTGCCTTGCTGGATGGTCTGGATGGGCGTGTAGCACGTGCGATTGGTGCCCAAAGTGCTTTTGGCGAACAATACGACTCTTTGTCTGACTTGTTGGCTTTCGGGGTAGCGCCCGCTATTTTAATGTATAGCTGGAGTCTGCATGATTTAGGTCGTATCGGTCTGGCATGTTGCTTTGTCTATACCGCATGTGCTGCATTCCGCTTAGCCCGTTTTAATGTGCAAATTGGCGTGGTCGATAAACGTTACTTTATTGGTGTCGCAAGCCCTTTAGCTGCTATTTTGATTATCACCATGGTTTGGGTGGGGCGTGACTTTCCTACCATTTTTGATTTGCGTGAAGTCGGTATTCAAGTCATCAATGCTGTGCTTATTGTAGCAGTAGGTTTGCTGATGATTTCAAATATTAAATATTATTCATTTAAGACTTTTGACCGTAAACGTGTGCCTTTTGCGGTATTACCTATAGCCGTATTTATCTTTGCCGCAATTACTTATAATATTCCGGTAGGTATTTTGGTTATTTCGATTATCTACGCCCTCTCTGGTTTCGTAACTACATTTATGGCCAGAAAAAATACCCCTATATAAAAATGAGATAACAATACTGAAAATAAAAAGGAGCAGGATATGCAGTTGTTTCAAGATTTATTTGATCAATCCAAACAACTCAATCAGGCTCCGGTTCAGTCGCGGTTGGCTTATCATCCGCAAAAAGGCCGCTATAAAATTATTCATCAAGGTTTGATGATTCCGAATCTTCCGGCACCCTTGCATTACTTAAATTTCCTGAGTGTAATTGGCCAGCCCAATGCTCCCATGCTTCGCAATGAAAGTGCGATTCATTCTACAGCTTTGGATACAGCGACCATTATTGCCAGTGTCAGTCCGCATATGATGGGGCAATTAAATTCTTATTCTGTTGAAAAAGAATGTCAGTTTAAAAAAGAATATTTCAAATTTTCAGAGCGGGAAATCATTTCAGGACGTTTTCCGCATTTTCGTATCCAGCGCCACGATAAAGAACTGAGTTTTGATTTATCGATCACAACCAGCAATATCATTTCTTATTTTACCAAGTTACGTATGGGCTTGGCGGATCATTGGTCTTTACTTTGTCAGTGTGAAGGAGAAGTGAGCTATAAAGAACAGAAATTTGAAATTCGGCAGATGGGTGCTTTTGAATATGCGCGCTCAATTAACTTTTCATATTTGCCGCTGGCATTTTTTACCTATCAAATTATTAACCTGGAAAATAATCGCCAGCTCCTGTTAGCGCAAATTCGCGACCCTTTTAATGGCATTGTGCAATCTCGTTTATATTTACGAGATGCCAAGACGGGTGTGGCACAAATGTTTGATGATAATGTCCGTTTTAAAGTCCATCGTGTTTATCCGAAAGTGAAAACGCCGAATGGACAATACATGTATTTGCCTCGTGAATTTGAATGGAGTTATATCGGTAAAGACGGCACCTGTATTTCAGTTCAAGCACAAAGTCGTGGAGATTTTAAATTTGGTTTGGCTGCGGGCTATGTCGGTAGCTTTAAGTATCAAATTAAAATCAATCAGCGTGAAGAAATGGGTGAGAGTGGCTACTGTGAATATATTGATTGTCGTTCATTGAACTGGCAGGAAAAAAATAAAGAAGAAAAAATGCGCGATGAATTGGTCAATACAGTACCTTTTGCGTGTAAAAAATAATAAACCCCCACCATTTTGAAGAATAAATAAACGGTTGAGTGTTTATTTCTAAAATAATGCGAAA
>JBLZXS010000261.1:0-12117 GCA_050285325.1 Acinetobacter sp. | reverse complement strand
ATAGTATGGCAAGGCCCACGCCAAGCACTTAAATGCCTGCTTCATCTATAAGGCTCGATTGTATTTATTAAAAAGATGAGCACTTAATTTACAAATGGATATTAACCTTGAACGCAAGGTTCAGTGAGTCATGTTAAAGATAAAGGGGGATTTTATTTATCGCCCTAGGTTCAGTTATTAAAATTCAATCATTCTCCTGAGCCAAGAATTAAAATCACAATCTTAGGATCTAAATCATTCATTTGCTGGTATTTATTCATTCAATTCGATTTCTATCTTTTATTTTTTGTTCTGCTGATTTCCACAATTTTTCTCCACATTTTTACGTTATCTTACCTAAAATTACATTCGGAACATCAAATAATGAAACGCATACAACCGCGTTGGCAATTAAGCACCTTAAGCTGTGCATTGTTTACTGTTATTTCCCCAACTTGGGCTGCTGATACCATTACAAATACAACAGACAGCGCTACTAACCAAACTGCTCCAGTACAAACTTTGGCAACCTTAAAGTTTGAAGCAACCCCGACAACGGCAAAAGATTCTGATATCAGTGCAGTTGCGAAAACTGTTGTCACTCGCGAAGAAATGCTGCAATTTGGCGATCAGTCGGTAAATGATGCCTTACGTCGTGCAGCTGGTTTTCAAATGCCGACACCCGGCCAAGGTCCACGTGGGGGTGGCGGTGCCTCAGGTATGCGTTTCCGTGGTGGCGGCGCCCCGGTATTCTTAATCAATGGTGAACCTGTACAAGGCGGTCCACGTGGTGGAATGTCTGTCGTCGACAGCATTACTCCCGACATGATTGAGCGTATTGAAATCACCAAACAGCCAAGTGTCGCCCAGGCTTCCGTCTCTTCCTCTGCCGTGATTAATATTATTTTAAAAGAACCGATAAATAATGCAGGCTTAGGCGGCAATGTCCGTGTCGGATATGGCTTGGCAAAATCAGATCAAAAAGAAGAACAACGTAAGAATATTAGTGTTCAACTCGATGGACGTGATAGTCCATGGTTATATAGTCTTTCTGCCAATCAAATGTGGAATGACACCACATCGATTACACAGACCCAAACCAGTACCGAAACACGTGAGCAAAAACGCACGACTGAACGCAAGTCACAAATGTTGGCGCCACGGGTTGAATACGAGTTGGATGATCAGCAAAAATTGGTTGCAGAATTGTTCTATCGGAATAACGAAAGTGATGGTGTTCGTGGCGACCAGTTTCAGCATGATAAAAATGACAGCATCCGCTTAAACACCCGTTATGAACGTAAAGACAAAGGTAATTCTGACAAGATTCGTCTTTCAGTTGAACAGCAGAATGAAACGGAATCGACCGAGTCATCACTATTCAACACTTATACCGATGAAACGGTCAATGAATATGGTATTGCCTACGATGGTGTCCGAAAGTTCAATGAAACTCGCCAGCTTAAATTTGGCGCAGATGCACGTAGCAATGAACTGGAAAGCAATGTCAGCCAGACTTTAGATGAACAGCAATACGCATTATATGCGGAAGGCAGCTGGAAATTTACTGACCGCCAAACGGTGACTTTGGGTGCACGTCAGGAATGGGTTAACAGTTCGGGCTTAGTTGAATATAGCGACCACCACTTCAGTCCTGTTCTGGCACATCGCTTTGACTTTGACGATACCTGGTCATTACAAACCAATATCAGCCAGGCTTTCCGTAGTCCTAAGGCAGACCGTTTATTACCCACAGTTTCCATTTCTACCGATAGCGATGCCGGCAGTTTGAATAATCCAGATCGCGGTGGTAATCCAGATTTGCGTCCTGAAAAAATCACTGCATTTGAATCGACACTGGGTTACAACACCCCGGCAGGTGGGATCAATATTACGGCCTACCAACGTGAAATTGATGACTACATTGAAAAAGTAATTCGCCAGGAAGGTACGCGTTTTGTAGAACGCCCACAAAACCAGGACAATGCCACCACTTATGGTGTTGAAATTGCTGGACGCTATGCATTGAAACAAACTGCAAATGGTCATTCATTTATGTTGAATGGGCAACTGTCTACGGTACGTGCCAAAGTGGAAGATGAAAACCATCAGGAACGTCTGGTGAGTGATGTTGCTCCCTATACTGCAAGTACCGGTCTATCTTATAACTATCAGCCTTGGCGCATTTCAACCAGTGTCAACCTGAACTATGTTCCAGAATTTACCCGTGCTTTGGATAACCAGCCTTATAACCGTACCAGCAACGAACGCGTGAATATGGATATCAGTATGACCAAACGCTTTAATGATGGCTGGGCAACCACTCTGAATGCACGCAATATTCTCAGTACCGATTATAAAGAGCGCCTAAGCAATCAGTCAGACGGCAGTCTGTATGAGTCACGCGTGAATCAAGCCATTCCAAGTGTATTAATCAATTTAGAGAAAAAATTCTAAAAACAGAAACCGGTGCTCAGGCACCGGTTTTTTCATTTAAATCATTACAAGTTAAATATCTTAATAGTTAAAAAAATGGGCGTGATCCTCAAAAATATGACTTTATTTTTTAAGTTGCAGTTCTTTAAGCAAACTTGCAATTCTTAAGGTATGTTGTCGATTTCCCTTTTGTTCCATCACTTTATTTTCTATTCGCCATAAATATTCAAAAATCTCTGATTCATCTGCATGATCACAAATCATCATAAAAATTTTAGGTAAATAATCTTCATATTCATCACACATCGAAGGAATATAGCGAATCCCTAAGGGATCCCATTCTTTGAGTAAAATCTTATGTATTGCATGCAACAAAGTTGCATCATTGGTATGTTCGACTTTCATTAAACTTACCCCATCCTTAGGAATTTAATATAAAAATCATATAATTTGAATATAATTTACTCGAGATAACCCGATCAAGTATTTTTAAAATATCTTCTAGATTACATTTTCTATAAAATTTTTAAATTCTTCCCGATAAAAATATAGCTCTTTCATCATTGTTAGCACCCTCTTTATTTTTCTCCCTGAACTGAATTGAAATGTATTTCAAGTCTGCGCAAGAGACATAAAAAGAACTATGAAAAAAGTCTAATAATTAATTTTAAATGTTCAATCCGCAAAAATATTGCTTCTTAATTTAATAGCATAAATATTTTATATACCAAATAGTAAACAGCACTTTTATTAAAACAATACTTTGACTCGCCCACCAACCGTTCAAAAAATAATCAGCCCAAATATAGTCTATGTCTTTTTGACAATAAGACGCCTTCTAAAAACATGCGAATTGATGCAAGGAATGTCGATGAAAATTATTTTCAACTGCTGAATGGCCCATACAACCAGAAATAATAATAAATTTCAAAAACTTAAAATGGTAGGTATTTGGTAGGTAGGATTTTTTTCTGGTTGCTTTGATACTCAATTGACGGTGAGGGTCACCGATAACAACATAACAATGGTAGAAGGAATAGCACCATGGCTTTTAAAAATATTGCAGATCAAACAAACGGTTTTTATATTCCCTGTGTTTCTCTTTTCGGTCCAGGCTGTGCCAAAGAAATTGGTGCAAAAGCACAAAATTTAGGTGCGCAAAAAGCATTGATTGTAACTGATGCAGGTCTTTTTAAATTCGGCGTGGCAGATACGATTGCCGCTTACTTAAAAGATGCCGGCGTAGACAGTCACATTTTCCCGGGTGCAGAGCCGAACCCAACCGATATTAATGTACATAACGGCGTACAAGCCTATAACGACAATGCTTGCGATTTTATCGTCTCGTTAGGCGGTGGTTCATCGCATGACTGTGCCAAAGGAATTGGTTTGGTAACAGCGGGCGGTGGTCATATCCGTGACTACGAAGGGATTGATAAAAGTACTGTACCCATGACACCGCTGATTGCGATTAATACCACGGCAGGTACGGCCTCTGAAATGACCCGCTTCTGCATTATCACCAATACCGATACCCATGTAAAAATGGCGATTGTCGACTGGCGTTGTACACCACTGATTGCCATTGATGATCCTAAACTGATGGTCGCCAAACCTGCCAGTTTAACTGCGGCAACAGGGATGGATGCATTGACACACGCAGTTGAAGCTTATGTATCGACAGCAGCCAATCCAATTACCGATGCCTGTGCAGAAAAAGCCATTAGCATGATTAGTGAATGGCTTAGCCCTGCGGTTGCCAATGGTGAAAATCTGGAAGCCCGTGATGCCATGAGCTATGCACAATATCTTGCTGGTATGGCATTCAACAATGCTTCGCTGGGTTATGTACATGCCATGGCACATCAACTCGGTGGTTTCTATAACCTGCCACACGGCGTATGTAATGCAATACTATTGCCGCACGTCTGTGAGTTTAACCTGATTGCCTGTCCAGACCGTTATGCCAAAATTGCACAGTTAATGGGTATAAATACTGCTGGACTGACCGTAACCCAAGCAGCTTATGCAGCTATTGATGCAATTCGTGAATTATCAGCATCGATTGGTATTCCTTCAAGTTTGTCGGAACTTGGTGTGAAAGAGCAAGATCTTCATGTGATGTCTGAAAATGCACAAAAAGATGCCTGTATGTTAACCAATCCACGCAAAGCAACACATGATCAAGTGGTGAATATTTTTAAAGCAGCGTTAAAGGCGAACGCTCAAGTGGTCGATATATTCAAAGCGGCTATGTAACAAAACTCTCCTCTCCCTTCTTTACTTTGTTACTGCTTTTGGAATATCACGAAAGTGATATTCCTTTTTTTATTTTAAAATATGTAATTGCTATTTCCACCTTCCCCTCATTCAGTTTATAAAGAAGACAACCTCTACAAAATACTAAATAAAACAATGAAAACTATCCTGATTACCGGTGCAAATGCAGGCATTGGTCTAAAAACCGCGGAACAACTGGTAAGCGAAGGTCATCATCTAATCCTTGCCTGTAGAAATCTGGTCAAAGCGCAACAGGCAAAACAGCAATTGCAACAACTGGGCAAAGGTCAGGTTGACCTGATTGAACTGGATTTAAACAATCTGGAAAAAGTCCAGCAATCGGCAAATGAAATACTGGCCAAGTATCATTATATTGATGTATTAATCAATAATGCCGGATTAATTTCAGACCAGCTCGACTCTACCGAAGATGGTTTTGAAAAACATTTTGGCGTGAATTATCTGGGACATTATTTATGGACCTTAAAATTACTACCGTTATTAAAAAAATCCAAGCAAGGTCGAATCATTCACTTATCATCCCTTGCACACTGGGTCGGCAGTATTCATCCGGAAAAGTTTCAGGCAGAAAATAATCATCATTATCGTACTTTTAGCAGTTATGGCAGCAGTAAATTACAGAATCTTTTATTCAGTAATCAACTGGCTAAACAACTGAAAGGTACTACGGTCACCAGTAACGCTCTGCATCCCGGTGTAGTCGACTCAGAACTGTATCGCCAGTTACCCAAGTTTCAGTACAAATTGGTATCCTTGGCTCTCATCTCGCCCAGCAAACCAGCTGACCTCATTAAAAAAATGGCTTTGGATGCATCGTGGGCAAACAAGAATGGGAAATATGCCAGCGTACAAACACCTGCCATTTCATCTGCAAAATCCAGAAACGCGCGACTGGCTCAAGAACTGTATGACCGATCTTATGAGCTGGTGAAACAGTATTTATAAAACCATGATCATCCTTGCCGGTTTTTATCTGAATCAATGTTTTAAGATTTCTAGTTGATCGCTAAGGATGTAAACAATATTTTCAGCTAGCCCATTAAAAATAAAACAAATCGAGTATTAAAATGACCAACCAGTCTATCGAACCGCTTTATCAACTAGATGTATTAGGCCCAGGCTATGAACAGGCCACCCTGGATTTTCCGGATGATTATGAAGGACAAGTCACCGCAACTTTAATTCGAAAAAAAGCAGCGCAATCCACATCTAAAGCTGTTTTATATATTCATGGATTTATCGACTATTTTTTCCAGACCGAAATGGCAGAACGGTTTAACCAGCATGGCTTTGACTTTTATGCGCTGGATTTACGTAAATATGGCCGCTCGCATCTGCCGCATCAAAAATATTATAACGTGCGTGAAATTGCTGAATATGATGCAGAAATCACACAGGCCTTAGAGATTATTGGCTCTGAAGATCATGATATCGTTCTGCTCTGTGGGCATTCTACCGGCGGCCTCATCACAACACTTTATGCCGCCCATCATCCCGATCATCCTTTAATTAAAGCGCTTTGGGTGAATAGCCCCTTTTACGACTTCAATATGAACCCGATCAAAAAGAAATTGGGGCTGCCCAACTTAAGTCGCGTCGGTAAAATTTGCCCGGATTTAAAATTTCCCAGCGAACTGAATAAATGGTATGTGACCAGTTTGCACCACAGTTTAAAAGGAGAATGGGACTTTAACCTGGAATGGAAACAAACGACTTACCCTATGGTTCGCTTGAGTTTTGTACGGGCTATTTTTGAAGCACAAAAAGAAATTCATCAAGGAATAAGCTTAAATATTCCTACTTTAGTGATGCATTCGCATCAAACTAGAAATCCCAAAAAATGGCATAAATATGCGCAAACCAGCGATGTGATTCTGGATGTCAAACATATAGACAAATATGCCAAAAAAATTAAGGGCGATGTCACCATCAGCGAAATAAAAAATGGCTTACATGACTTGGTGCTGTCGGAAAAATCAGTGCGCGAAAATGTCTATCAACAGCTGTTTGAATGGTTAAAGCGGAAAGGCTTATAAAGATAATGACGTAATATTGACGTTAATTATCTTTAAATTTAAGCAAGGTTTGATGCACAGGATGCATCCTGGGCATCAGTTCAATTAAACGTTCCACTGCATCAATCGCTTCTGGAAAATGCGCTACGTGTTTAAGCAAAACATCAGTTTCATTGGCTTTAAAAATAGCATCACTTAAACGGGATTCCAGACAATCGCGCCAGGCACATAAAAAAGGACTTTCCGTTTTTGCCAGAAAAACACCGGTACACAGTTTTAAGGCAGAATCGATATAGCCGGCATCTAAAGATTGCTCGGTGAGTAAAAAATCAGCCTCGACATGTGACAGTAAACGGTAAGGTCTGGAGCCGAGCATACCGCCTAAAATATCGCGCAATTGTGACATTTCCGCTTTTAAAGTACCGATGCTGACTTTACGTTCACCATATAAAGCCTGATGCAAACTATCCAAACTTAAGCCTTGCGGACATAATGCCAAAATAGTCAAAATTTCAATTTGTCGTGGCGTGAGCACCAGAACCTTGCCATTAAATAACACTTGTGGCACGGAAAAAGCCCGGATAAACAAGCGCTGCTTTTGATATTCCAGTAATGCAGATTGAATAATCGAAGCACAGCGTTCAGCTGCGAGCAATCCCAAACTGTTATGTTTTTGCCAGGTAGTGGACAGGTCAATGACTCCTAAAACCTGTTTCGAATAAGGATCAATAATCGGTGCTGCATAACAGACCCAATCATGAATAGAGGACATATAATGTTCATTGGAAAACACACAACTGGATTGTTGGGTTTTTAACGATAAAGCCAGAGCATTGGTTCCGACCAGTTCCTCGCGCCACTGCCCGCCCTCAATAAAATGAACACTTTCCGCCGCGCTTTGCATTTGTGGACTCGACGCTGTCCATATGATGGTACTGCCAATATCTCCGACCGCCAAGACCATGGAGGATTGTTCTGCAATATGTTTTAAATCTTGCGCACAATGTTGCAAAGCGTGCTCCAAAGCACTGGGATAGCTTTCTTTTTGTAAATGAACCAAGGGCGCCGCTGCACGATCTTTGGGAATTTCAGCAGAAGTTGAGCGTTGCCAGGAACTGACGATACTTTGTCCCAACTGTTCCGCATGCAATGGAGAAAGACTGCTACTTTGCCTAAATTTCTCAATTTTCTGTCTTTTTTGCGTCAAACTTTGTTTATTCATCATTCCTTATTCTCACAACAATTCATGATCTACATCCAATGTAATAGCTATTCTTGTATGACTGATTGAAAAGATTGTAAACCTTCTTGTCTCCAACCTTTCTCCAACCTTATTCCCTGTATGCTAATCAAATAATGTACAAAAGTACCTTATACCAAAGCTGTAGATGCGGTTTAAAACACTAAAATAAGCAAAGGAAAATTCATATGCGTTATGCCGATCCTAATCAAGATGGTTCAAAAGTTCAGTTTAAAGCCCAATATGAAAACTTTATTGGCGGTCAATGGGTAGCTCCAGTAAAGGGTGAATACTTTGACAATATTTCTCCTGTCGACGGTAAAGCATTTACCAAAGTTCCGCGCTCAAGTGTTGAAGATATTGAGTTGGCACTTGATGCAGCGCATAAAGCCAAAGAACAGTGGAATAAGTCCTCACCGACCACCCGCTCGAATATTCTGTTAAAAATTGCAGATCGTTTAGAAGCCAATTTAGAACTTTTGGCAGTAGCTGAAACTTGGGATAACGGCAAACCCATCCGTGAGACGCTGGCGGCAGATATTCCTTTGGCGATTGACCATTTTCGCTATTTTGCTGGCTGTATCCGTGCCCAGGAAGGCGGCATTTCAGAAATTGATGAAGATACCATTGCCTACCATTTTCATGAACCTTTAGGTGTGGTCGGGCAAATTATTCCCTGGAACTTCCCTATTCTAATGGCAACCTGGAAATTGGCACCGGCACTGGCTGCAGGTAACTGTATTGTTTTAAAACCGGCTGAACAAACCCCAGTCAGTATTTTGGTGTTGGTTGAACTGATTCAGGATCTGCTGCCTGAAGGGGTTTTAAACGTGGTCAATGGTTATGGAGTTGAAGTGGGTCGTCCACTGGCGACCAATCCACGTATTGCCAAAATTGCCTTTACCGGCTCGACTTCAGTCGGTCAGCAAATCATGCAATATGCCACCGAAAACATTATTCCGGTCACGCTTGAACTCGGCGGTAAATCACCAAACCTTTTCTTTGAAGATGTCATGGCACAAGACGATGACTTTTTAGATAAAGCACTTGAAGGTTTTGTCATGTTTGCCTTGAATCAGGGTGAAATTTGTACCTGTCCTTCTCGTGCGCTGATTCAAGAAAGTATTGCCGATCAATTTTTGGAAAAAGCCATTGAGCGTGTTAAACGGATTAAAACCGGTCATCCGCTAGATACCGACACCATGATTGGCGCTCAGGCATCACAAGAGCAGCAAGATAAAATCTTGGGCTGTATTGCAACAGGTCGTGCAGAAGGTGCTGAAATATTAACGGGTGGTGGCGAACGTCATGAAGTGGGTCAAGGTTTCTATATCGAACCGACCATCTTGAAAGGTACCAATGACATGAGAACTTTCCAGGAAGAAATTTTTGGACCGGTACTTGCTGTTACGACCTTTAAAGACTTTGATGATGCAATCAAAATTGCCAACGACACCATTTATGGTTTAGGTGCCGGTGTCTGGTCTCGTTCCGCACATACCTCTTACCGTGCTGGTCGTGCCATTCAGGCCGGTCGTGTATGGACCAACTGTTATCACATCTACCCTGCGCATGCGGCTTTTGGTGGATATAAAAAATCCGGTATTGGACGTGAAAACCACAAGATGATGCTGGATCATTATCAACAGACTAAAAACTTGTTGGTGAGCTATGCAACCAAACCAATGGGCTTCTTCTAAAAACGTATATATATAAAGCATAAAAAAAGCGAACTCCGGTTCGCTTTTTCTTTATTGCAGATCTATAACCAAATCATTTCGCTTGAAACCTTCATTTTTTTTCAGATTCGGGCTAAATTTCTCTTATTCCAGATATCTTGAAAAATAGTATGACGACCTTCTCTCCAGATTTTCCCGACACCATTTATGCCATTCAACATCTTGCCTTTGAAGACTTAGGCGCATTAGAAGATGTATTTTATCAACTCGGTTTTCGGGTGCGTTATTTTGAAGCTGGTATTGATGATTTAACCAAGGCGATGCAGCACAAAGGGTTAACCATTATTTTAGGTGGTCCGATTGGTGTTTATGAAACGGATGACTACCCATTCTTACAAAATGAAATAGACTTACTCAAAGTACGTTTAGAAGAAAATTTACCTACGCTGGGTATTTGTTTAGGCGCTCAACTGATTGCACATGCTATGGGTGCAAAAGTTTATGCAGGTCATGAAAAAGAAATTGGCTGGAGCAAACTCAGTCTTTCAAATGCTGAAAATAACCCGCTTGCCCCCTTAATTGATACCTCGGTATTACACTGGCATGGTGATACTTTTGATGTGCCTGAACAGGCTGAATTATTAGCAAGCTCTGAAATTTACCCGAATCAGGCTTTTTCAGTAGGCAAAAATATTCTGGCTTTGCAATTCCATATAGAAGTTGCAGGCGATAGCCTGGAAAAATGGCTCATTGGTCATACGTGTGAATTACGTAAAGCCAATATCAACATCCCTGCTTTACGCGCCGACAATGAAAAATATGCCCTGCCCTTGGAAACCGTTGCTAAAGAAATTTTGCGAAATTATATGAACCAATTGATGAGTAAATAGACTTTAATTTATGATTTAATTCATTTATAACGGTGTCATTCATTTATATAAGTCTCTGATGATGACACCTTTAATCAGTATTGCTGTAATTCACTTCTTTGCATTGATCAGTCCGGGCCCAGATTTTTTCTTCGTCACGCAAAGCGCAATCCGCCAATCACGTACGCATGCTTTATGCGCTGCATTAGGAGTCTCGCTGAGTATTTTGGTCTGGTCTATTTGTGCAATCGGCGGGCTACATTTTTTATTTCAGAAAATTGCCTGGCTGCAGCAGGTACTGATGATTTTAGGCGGCCTATACCTGCTTTATTTAGGGATACAATTGCTGAAATCCGCTTTCAATAAAAACCTTGCGCCGATCTCGGAAAACCAGAATAAAATTCTGCCGAAAAAATCACACAGCACACTGTTAGTTCAAGGTTTTCTGACCAACATGGCTAACCCCAAAGCGCTCGTCTATTTTAGCAGTGTCTTCTCCATCGCCATTAGTACAAATGTCAGTATTTTCGAGCAAAGTTCCTTGCTAGCGCTGGTTTTTATCGAAAGTCTGATGTGGTTTTCTGCTGTTGCTCTGGTTTTTTCTGCAGCAAAAATTAATCATTATTATCAAAAATTCAGTAAGAAAATTGATGGCATTACCGGCGGAATTTTTATCAGTTTTGGCTGCCTGCTGATCTTAAACCGTGATTAACGCATCTAGAATAATTTAAACAAAAAAAAGCACCACTGATGGTGCTTTTTTTAGAACATTTAAAGCTTATTTTTTTGCAGGAACTGAGGCTTCAGTGGTGATATTCACAGTAACCTTATCGCCCACATTTGGAACATAACCGCCAACACCGAAGGCTGAACGGTTAAATGAAGTAGTTGCATTGAAACCAACAGTTTGCAGTTTAGTCATTGGATGCACTGCCTGTTTATTTAAGACTGCATCTAGAACTACAGGTTTAGTTACACCTTTCACTGTTAAATTACCGGTGATTTTGTATTTGTTTTTGCCTAAAGCCTGAACTTTGGTACTTTTAAAAGTGATGTTCGGATATTTGGCAACATCAAAGAATTCTGCAGTTTGAATATGTTCATCCAATGCTTTTACATTGGTATTGATGCTTGATACTGGAATGTTAACATTTACCGATGAATTGGCAGGTTTTTCATTATCGACGTTAATGGTACCTTGAATGTCAGAAAAGTTCGCAGAGGGTGTAGAGAAACCAAAGTGGCTCCAAGAGAAAACTGTTGCTGAATGGCCTGGGTCAATCTGGTAAGCAACGGGTTTTGCCAATGACAAAGTTGCAACTGATGCAACCGCTAAACCTAAAGTTATTGCTTTGAAATTCATGTGTTTTTATCTCGCTTCGGAATGATTGTTAGTGTATAGGTTTCTTATCTTAATTCACTGGCATAGATAAAACGATATGTTGCAAGAATAGAACAATAGCTGTTCTTTACAGCATAACCATCGTCTTTATAAATTCAGAAACATTAATTCTTTGATAAATTTAATGAATTACTTTTATACACTTTTGTTATTCTATTTCAGCATATAATTTTTCAGTATTTAATTAATAATTTTC
>JBLZXS010000260.1:0-17985 GCA_050285325.1 Acinetobacter sp. | reverse complement strand
GCCTGCTGTGGACGCTTAGCGTGAGGCTTGCGCTCCCCGCGTTGTTCAGTTTGACCATTTTGTTCACGACGTGGCTGACGTGGCGCTTTAGCCGGCGCTTCTGAACCTTCAGGACGCATAGACAAGTTCACACGGTTACGTTCAGCATCAACATTTAGCACACGTACTTGCACAATTTGACCCGGCTTCACTACCTTGTGAGGATCAGCAACGAATTCATTTGCCAGTTCAGAAATATGCACCAAGCCGTCTTGATGAACGCCTACATCTACAAAGGCACCGAAATTGGTCACATTGGTAATCACGCCTTCCAATGTTAAGCCTTCAGTCAATTGTGCAACAGTGGTGATATCTTCACGGAACTTTGCAGTACGGAATTCTGGACGTGGGTCACGACCCGGTTTTTCAAGTTCGCTGAGTACGTCTTGAATAGTCGGCAGACCAAATTTTTCATCTGCAAATTCTTCAGCATTTACCTGACGAATGATTTCAGAATTACCAATGATATCTTTTACCGTGGTTGCTTTGGCTTCAACAATTTTGCTCACCAAAGCATAGCTTTCAGGGTGAACTGCCGATGCATCCAGTGGCTCTGTACCATCTTGAATACGCAAGAAACCCGCTGCCTGTTCAAAAGTACGCTCACCTAAACGAGGTACATTTTTCAAGGCTTGACGGTTGTCAAAACGACCATTTTCTTTACGGTAGTCAAAAATCTGTTGTGCAATCGATTTGTTCAAACCTGCGATATACGACAGGATTGCAGGAGATGCGGTATTTACATCTACACCCACCGAGTTCACACAGTCTTCAACCACAGCTTCAAGCGTTTTCGCCAAACCAGTTTGGTTTACGTCATGTTGATATTGACCTACACCAATCGATTTCGGATCAATCTTCACCAATTCCGCCAACGGATCTTGCAAACGGCGGGCAATGGATACTGCACCACGAATAGAAACATCCAATTCAGGCAGTTCTTGTGAAGCCAATTCAGAAGCTGAATAAACCGATGCACCTGCCTCAGATACTGAAACACGCGTTAGATTAAGATCAGCATTTGCTGCCATCATTTCCGCAACTACCGCTTCAGTCTCACGGCTGGCTGTACCATTCCCAATCGCAATGAGATCAACATTGAATTCACGGCAAAGACGTGCCAGTTCAGCAATGGAACCTTCTTTATCTTCTTTTGGTGCAAATGGATAAATGGTGCTATGTGCAACCACATCACCCGATGCATTCACTACCGCCAATTTCACACCGGTACGGATACCAGGGTCAACACCTAAGGTACAACGCGCACCAGCCGGAGCAGAAAGCAATAAATGACGTAAGTTTTCAGCAAATACAGCCATTGCCTCGCTTTCAGCTGCAAGACGTTTTTCAGTCAACAATGAATGCTCGATTTGTGGACGAACTTTACCTAGCCAGAACAGCTTAGCCGTTTGTTTTAAGTAATCTGCACGCGCTTGTGGCTGAACGGATTCAAGGTTGTATTCAGTTTCAATACGTGCCAATGGCGCATCATCTTCACCATCCACCTTTAAGCCCAAGACGTTTTCTTGACGGCCACGTAACATGGCAAGCAAACGGTGTGAAGGGACTTTATTGAAGTTTTCAGAGAAATCGAAGTAATCGCGGAATTTCTTGCCGACTTCTTTTTTCTCATCACTTGCCACTGCGCTTTTTAAAACAGCAGTTTTAGCAAATCTTGCTTTTAATTCTGTGGTCAACGCAATATTTTGCGCCCAATCATCAATCAGAATGTGCTGGATCGCATCCAACTGGCTTTCAACATCCGGATAATCTTCATGGCTAAAACCTGCTAAAGCTTCAGTTGGCTCAATAGCTTCATTGGCAATTTTTTCTGCGATTGGACCTAAACCCGCTTCTTTGGCTTTAAATGATTTGCTGGTACGCTTTGGACGGTACGGTGCGTAAAGCTCTTCTAAAGCATTCTTGGTTTCAGCAGCGTTGACGCGGTTCAGTAAATCATCTGACAATTTATTTTGTTCTTTCAGAGATTCAATCACTTTTTCACGGCGCTCAAATAAATCGCGCAGATATGATAAACGCGTGTCGAGTTGGCGTAACTGCGTGTCGTCTAAGCCCTGAGTTACCTCTTTACGGTAACGTGCAATAAATGGAACGCTTGCACCTTCATCAATCAGCTTGATGGCAGCTTCTACTTGATTTGGACGTACGGCAATTTCTTTTGCTAACTGCTGAACTAAGTCAGTCATCGTGTTTGATCCCACAAGGATAAGTACTAAATGGCATGATTATAAAGACCAAGACCATAAAATCCACAATTGTTTTTATTAAATTTATAAGTGGTCAATATTGCCAATCGATGTGACTTTTATAATTCCCTACAAAATTAATTGATAAGTAGATTTTTAATCTGCATATTCAGCAAGATTAACTACAATTTAGATGTATACATTTGGTATCTATGTCTTGATTTTACCTGCAATATTTGTTGCTTTAGAGCATAGTAAACAGATACAAATGAATCGTATACTCAAGACTATCCGAACTTTTGTTTACGATGACAATAAAGAATAAAGGAGCACATCATGAGTTTAGTTGTACCTGCTGAAAAAACAGATCCAGTACAAACCGAAACTGATCGCGTCGAACGCATTCTCGTTGTAGATGATGATGTGCGCTTGCGTACATTATTGCAGCGCTTTCTTGAAGATAAAGGCTTTGTGGTCAAAACTGCACACGATGCCACCCAAATGGATCGTTTATTACAGCGCGAACTTTTCTCCTTGATCGTGCTCGATTTCATGCTTCCTGTTGAAGATGGCTTAAGTATTTGCCGTCGTTTACGCCAGTCCAATATTGACACACCAATTATCATGCTGACGGCACGTGGCAGTGATTCTGACCGTATTGCCGGGCTTGAAGCCGGTGCAGATGACTATTTGCCAAAACCATTTAATCCAAACGAATTACTTGCTCGTATTCGAGCAGTGCTGCGTCGTCAGGTTCGTGAGGTTCCAGGCGCACCAAGCCAGCAAATGGAAGTGGTGAGCTTTGGTCCATGGTCGCTTGATCTATCTACCCGTACCCTGACTCGTGAAGGTCAAGTGGTAACGCTGACCACGGGTGAATTCGCTGTACTTAAAGCGCTGGTACAACATCCGCGTGAACCGTTGACTCGTGACAAATTGATGAACTTGGCACGTGGTCGTGAATGGGGTGCGATGGAGCGTTCTATTGACGTTCAGGTGTCTCGTTTACGTCGTCTGGTGGAAGAAAATCCTGCCCGTGCGCGTTATATTCAAACGGTTTGGGGTGTCGGTTATGTGTTTGTTCCAGATGGTGCGGAGTAAATAGAAAAAACGGAATTTGAATTACTAAAGTAATAAAATTCCGTGACATACCATTCGCAATTGTTCGAGGCCGGAGATATCAAATCAAAAAAGTTTCTGCGATGATTTTGATTATTGAAGCAATTTGACGAGTTTTGCGAATGGAAATGGTTTTGCCTACTTTTGCCGAATGAGAAATACATTTCGCAAGGTAGGTCGAACCGAAGGTTAATATCTGTAGCAGAATAATAACCATAATGACTCCGTCATGACTGGAATATCTTCTCATCAAATACTTCGGTACATAGTGTGAAATTAGAACCCATCGACCCACAAAAATTTACTGATTATGAAGCTTATTCAGAAAAGAAACGCACCCGCTGGGAACGCTTTCTAGATAAAATTAAGCCACGCTCTGCTGCAATGCGTACCACTGTACTCGTGCTGTTCATTGTATTTTTCAGTTTATTTATGTCTTTGTGGTTTTTTTGGCGCACCCTATATCTGCCAGAAATTCAGCAACACGCACGCTATCTGGGAGTTGAGTTAGAAATTATTAACAACCCCGACCTACGTATTTTCCATAATGATGCCGAAGTGGATGTCGATACCTGGCTAAAAAACCGGGTTGGGATTGAATACATCACCGATCCCAAAGAATATCCCAGTGTTCGCGACAAAGTGATTGCCGAATTTTTTACCAATCAAATTGAAAAGAAACTCGCCAAAGAACTGAAAGTTGAAAATGTGACGGTCTATTTCCAATTTAAACCGAGTCCCCGTATTTGGATTCAAACCCCAGAAATGAACGGTCATTGGGTACGTGAACCCTTAAAGACCTATGCCAACTATAGTCCCGAACTGGTGTTTGGCTGGTTGCTGGGCGTGCCACTGATTGCTGCTGCGATCATTCTAACTCTGGTTCGCCAGTTAAACCGTCCCTTACGTCGCCTGCAAAATGCAGCGAACCACTATAGTAAAAAAGGTTCTGCGCCTTATCTGGAAACCAATCATGGTCCCCAAGAAATTCGCGAAGTCAATCAAGCGTTTAATCATATGATTTATACTCTCGATCAGACTGAACGCGACCGCCGCATTATGCTGGCGGGGATTTCACATGACTTGCGTACCCCATTGACTCGAATTCGTTTAAGCGCAGAAATGATGCCGGATGAAGACTTTCTCAAAGAAGGTCTGATTTACGATGTTGAAGATATGGATGCAATTCTGAATCAATTCATCTCGTTTATGCGAGATGGTTCGGATGAAGAACTTCAAGACACCGACATTAATATGCTGTTACAAGAATTGGTGATTCAGTTCAAACCCCTCGATATTCGTTTTGAAGCCCAGGAAGTCCCCATCATTCAAGCACGCAGTCAGTCTTTGAAACGATTGATTGGTAATTTAATTAACAATTCAAAACGCTATGGTGCGGAACCCATCGAATTGTCAGCGAAAGTTGAAAATGACCATATTTATATTATTGTCGCAGATAACGGTGAAGGCATTCCAGAAGATCAAATTGAAGACTTGATGCAACCCTTTGTTCGAGGCAATGAAGCACGAACCGTACAAGGCAGTGGCTTAGGTTTGGCTATTGTGAAACGGATTGTCGACCTGCACCAAGGTCAGCTCACTATCCATAATCGTCCTCAAGGCGGGTTGGAAGCGCTTATTTGTTTACCTATTCTTCACAATAAAACAGAAGAAGAGGTTCCTCCGAGTACATTGGGGAAAATTAAACAAACATTGACCGAGCATTTTTAACAACTGAACAAATAACAAACAAATGGTTTTGTTTAACTATTAATCTGTTATTTTTTAATTTTTTAAAATCAATGGATTAAAAATCATAAAAAATCGTTATACCCACATTTTTTCAAAAAATTAGACCTTAGCCTAACAGGCATGCACAATTCCTTTTTAGGGCGGTACAATCCGTCTAGTTTTGAACAAGAATTGAGCGTAAACCATGTCTTTAGATCGTATTCGTTTAGCGTCACTTCATGACAAAGTCATGAGCGCAGAACAAGCTGCTACTTTTATCCAAGATGGTATGACTGTAGGTATGAGTGGATTTACTCGTGCAGGTGAGGCAAAAGCTGTTCCTTTAGCACTTGTAAAACAAGCTCACAGTAATCCTTTGAAAATCACTTTAATTACTGGTGCAAGTCTGGGTAACGACTTAGACAAACAATTAACTGAAGCTGGTGTTCTTGCTCGCCGTTTACCTTTCCAGGTTGATAATACTTTACGTAAAGCCATCAACAAAGGCGAAGTCATGTTTATCGATCAGCATTTGTCTGAAACCGTTGAACAAATGCGTAACCTGCAGTTGAAAAAACCAGATGTTGCAATCATTGAAGCAGTGGCAATTACTGAAGATGGCGGCATTATCCCAACGACATCTGTAGGTAACTCTGCAAGCTTTGCCATTTTTGCTGAAAAAGTGATTGTAGAAATCAACACCAATTTAAGCCCTGCTTTTGAAGGCTTACACGATATCTATATCCCGACTTATCGTCCAACACGTCAAGCGATTCCATTGACTCAAGTCGATGAACGTATTGGTACTCATGCGATCAATATCGATCCGTCTAAAATCGCCGGCATCGTATTTAACAACGATTTCCACGATTCCCCATCAACTGTGACTGAGCCAGATGATGAAACTCAAGGTATTGCAAATCACTTGATCAATTTCTTTGAACAAGAAGTTGCTGAAGGTCGTTTACCGAAAGATCTTGGCCCATTACAAGCAGGTATTGGTTCGATTGCCAATGCCGTATTGACTGGTTTGAAAGATTCAAATTTTGAAGATCTTGTGATGTATTCAGAAGTACTTCAAGACTGTACCTTTGAATTAATTGATGCAGGTAAAATGAAGTTTGCATCAGGTTCTTCAATTACGCTTTCTGCTAAATATGGCGAAAAAGTATTTAACAACCTTGAAGCATACAAAGACAAACTAGTCCTTCGTCCACAAGAAATTTCAAACCACCCTGAATTGGTTCGTCGTTTAGGGATTATCGGCATCAACACTGCACTCGAGTTTGATATTTACGGTAACGTAAACTCAACTCACGTTTGCGGTACTAAAATGATGAACGGTATTGGTGGTTCAGGTGACTTCGCACGTAATGCTCACTTGGCTATTTTTGTGACCAAGTCGATTGCAAAAGGTGGCGACATCTCTTCAATCGTACCAATGGCGTCACACGTAGACCATTCTGAACATGATGTTGATATTCTTGTCACTGAACAAGGTCTTGCAGACTTGCGTGGTTTAGCGCCACGTGAACGTGCTCGTGCCATTATCGACAACTGTGCTCACCCAATGTACCGTGATGCATTGAACGATTACTTTGACCGTTCATGTGCAAAAGGTGGCCATACTCCTCACCTTCTTCGTGAAGCGCTTTCATGGCACTCTAACTTTGAAGAAACTGGTCATATGCTTGCAGCTCAACCAGAAGCTAAAATTGCTTAATCACAAAGATTAAAAGCATTTAAAAAGCGTACTTCGGTACGCTTTTTTTATTTCAGGAAGATCATTTGTGTGATCTAAAAATATTAAATTCATTTATCTCCTGTTCAGTAGAATGCAAGCTCGAATGTTATAGCTGCTGTTCAACAGCTTGGCGATTTTGCTTTTTAATTTTTTCCATTTCTGCATTCAACTGCAACACCTGCTGATACAAGACATTAAATTGCTTTAAAGGTTGATCTTCATAAAACATAAAAGTTTTATTCTTTTTCTGCCATTTATTATTTTTCAGAATTTCAAACAAAGCATCGGCTTTATTTAACACCTGCAACTCTAAAGCAAATAAAGCATGAGTTTTATCACTATCACGACTCTCGCGTAGGCTGTCTGTCAATTGCTGCCGTAGATGGGTTTTAATGGATAAATGCTTGGCTCGAGCCAAGGTGTTTTCTTCACGCTGCTGGGTTTGTTGTTGATACTGGGTCGCCAGAAGATGGGCCTGTTTTAACATCTGTTCGGTTTCTACATATTTCTGTTTACGGTCTTGATCTAAGCGGTCGATATCTAAAAACTTATCCCAATGAATTGCTTTGAGTTCACGCAGATACTGATTCCGGGCTTCAGCATTTTGAATCATCTGACTCAGCACGAAGTCCGCCATCACTTTATAGTCGCCCTGTAAACGGTTATCTGAAACATTAATATCAATCGGTTCAGACCAGTCCTGAGCTTGCTGGTAAATTAATTCTGCTTTTTCATACAAGACAGCTTGGTACTCACGCAATTGGCCTTGTTCATTTTGTTGAACCGAATATTGATAAAACATCCAGCCAAATACAGTTAATGTCGCCAATCCCAAGATCAAAAAAATCTTTGGCATACGAAACTCCACTTTGCTGACTTTTCAATAGCATAACTCGATTTTGACCCGTTCTGCTTATTTGTTCACCTAAAACATATCAATTGTCCCTTCCCTGATTCATTTTTAATTCCATTTTCATGCTTTAAATTTTTATCCGCACCCCCATCAATATAGGCAATAAAAGATTAGAGATTCCTCATGCGCGTAGATATTTGGTCAGATGTGGTTTGCCCATTTTGTTATATTGGTAAAAAACGTCTTGAAGCGGCAGCTGAACAAGCCGGTTTAGAACTTGAAGTTCATTGGCATAGTTATGAACTTGACCCTGAAGCACCTATCCGTCAGGAAATTTCAAACTCGGAACGTCTCGCGCAAAAATACGGACGCACAGTTGCAGACGTGGAAGATATGCAACGCAATATTGCAGCTATGGCGGCAGAAGAAGGCATCCAGTTCAATTGGGAAAATGCCAACTCAGGTAATACCTTCAATGCCCATCGCATCATCCACTTGGCTCAGAGTAAAGGTTTGGGTTCAGAAGCCAAAGAAGCTTTTTTCTATAGTTATATGACCCAAGGTTTGCCCATTGGTGAACGTGAAACAATTGAAGATGTTGCTGCACGCATTGGCTTAAATCCAGTGGAAGTAGAAGATGTGCTCAATTCAGAAGAATATGCTGACTTTGTCAAATTTGATGAAGAAGTCGCACGTGATCAATTAAAAGTAACCGGTGTGCCTTTCTTTGTATTTGATCAACGCATTGCATTAGCAGGCGCACAACCGCGTGAAGTATTTTTGCAAGTCTTCGAGAAAGCGTTGGAAGCACCTCAAGCGAAGGTCGAAGCTGACGATGCAGCGGTTTGTAAAGATGATCTCTGCGATGTTCCAGAAAAGTAATTTTATCAATCTTCAATGACATTGATTTACGATATCTGTTAATTAAAAAATCCCCTGCTTAGGGGATTTTTTAATTTATGTTTCATCAATCTAATCGACCAAGAAACTAATTTTTAAATTCACCCGATATTCAGTAATTTTATTATCTTTAATAACCACTTTTTGCTCATTAATCCATGCACCTTGCACATTTTTTATTGTTTCCGTGACTTTCTGAATGCCTGTCTGAATTGCATCCTCAAAACTTTTATTACTGCTTGAATTAACTTCAACAACTTTTGCGATAGCCATGATTTAAACCTCAAATTTTATTCTTGTGAGTCCTGATCATAGGATATTTTTTAAGCAAAACGCTTGGTTTTAACATTACACCGCAAAAACTTACACGTAAGACACACTACCAATATCAGCGATTTAGTTCTTACAAAACACAACTTATATATACAAGGCTTTGACACAATCAGAGGCACAATTCGCTAGGCTGATATGCGGAACATTTAAGTTCTCTATCATTTAACTTTATAAGAGGTAAATATGAATACTGAAACTCAAAATTCTAATGTTGATTCAACTGTCGACTCTACACCTGGACAGCACTCAAGTATAAAATCACCTTTTTCTCCTACGGTCACCGGTGCTTTAATTGGTGCTGTTGCGGGTAGCGTATTACCTGTATTTGGTACAGTGAGTGGCGCTATTATCGGCGGCATCTCTGGTAAAGTGTACGAGAAAAAATGCCAGAGTAAATGCAAAAAAAATTGATATTTTTAAACGTTTTAAGACAGGTTGCCAGACCACAACCTGCCTTAGAGCAAAAGCTCTAAATATATGATTTATATAATAATTTAAACTCACCATTCATCTTTTTTTCTTGATTGTTCTGATCATTTTTTAATACCATTCAAATGAAATTTATTTATTTCTCTCCCTTGGTCCAGATGACTGGGCAACCTTTCTCCTAAGGAAATAATGATGAATGCTGTAAAATCTTTTTTTGCTATCGCTGTGTTGGCTTTCTCTGCAAACGTATCTGCTCAAATTGTTTTTGTTCCTGATTTCCCGGCTAAAAAGGCTGTTGAAACTGTAAATGCTGAACAAAAAGCTCCTGCTTCTGAAGCCGTAGATCAAGCTAAAGTCAGCTCTAAAAAAGCCGCTTAAGATTTATCTTATTCTTAAAAAAACAGACTGGATTAACTCAGTCTGTTTTTTATGGTGAAAAAACTATTTTATTTGCTGCCGCCCTATTCAGACTTAAAATAATTTTTTTTAAATTAATCTTTTTATTTTCAGTATGATGGAAAATTAAACGATATATCACAATTTATCCCTCATCTAGCTCCAAAAAAATTGAGCATATTTTATCCGCAATTTACATTTTTTGCTTTTTATGTCTATAAATACTCAAAATATGACGATTTTTCTTCATGCTTTTTCTTTTTAAATCCATATAATCAAAGTATTAAATTAATAATTTCATTGAATGAAACCATTTTCTTATGCAACAACTTCAAGCGTTGATTCAAGGTAAAATTCCTCCGCAAACAATCAATATTGACCATTTGATTGCACTGGCTGAACGCTACCCTCAACCCACGTCAGCAGAATATAAATTACTTGAACTTGCTATTAATATTGTATTGGCAAATTATCTAGAAAAAGCACAAAAACATCTCTAAAGGTCAGCTTATGAATACCTTAGAAAAAGCTCTGCTGATTAAAGAATTGCATCTGTTAGTGGATGGTTTGGAACATCGCTCGTTGTCTTTTTTCGAAATTGCTAAATCAAAAACACGTTTAACTCAAATTTTTGACTTATGTGATGAGCCGATTTTTAAAAAACAAATTTTAAAATTTAAATCTCAAACTCAACCTAAAAAAGCTGCAACAGATTTCGCCAATCAAACTCTGTTTAAACTTTCATATCGGGGTCTATTTCAGCAGCCAAGTGCTTTAGAACAGGCACTTTATCAAAATGCTGAATCAGGTTGGGGTATTCTGTATTCTCCTCAACAAGGGTGGCAAATCTGGTTAACTCCAGAGCCAAACCGTAATGCATTGATAAGTGAATGGGGAGATCTAGATGACATTTATCAATGGATGCTGGATCAACAACAACTGTATAACTTTTTAAAAACTGACTATGAATTAAAGCAAAAACTGCTTATTTTAGAACAGCCTGTTATTCCTACGTTGACCGAGACCGAGACCGAGAAAAATAGAAATTCTTCTACACCAGCGGCGCAACAACAAAATCAAGCCCATAAATCGAGTTTGCTCAGCTCCCAAGTTGATTTAGCTCATCCTCAAGAACATATAGCAGTAATAAATTCATCGCTACAGCCAAATAATCAGCACCGGATTAATCCACTACCATCAATATTCGAAAATATTCCACAGACAATTACCGCAATAGTAAAAAATATTATTCAAGAAAATCAGGTTATCGATCCTATTGAAAACCTTATTACAAAAAACTTGCCAACATGCGTAGAACTTAAATCCTATATTGCGCATATGCATCCTCTGGATCAGGAAAATATTTCTGCACAAGATCTATATATTTTAGAAATCTCCAGTCTTCCAGAAATTTCCCAGCATATTGATTTATTATTCTATTCGACAGATTTACACCATTGGCAACAGCGTCCGATTTATCTGGCTGAACAAACCAATTCTCAAGGTTGTTTTATTAAATATTTGGCTCTGCTCGGTGCTGAGAATCAGACCCAAGCGATACATGCAATGAAGGTATGGACTGAAAAACATCAAAATAGTATGGCTGCGATTAAAGAAATTTACTGGGAAAATTTCGCGGAGAATTTTACTGATCTTGAATCTCTGTTTTATAGTTATGCCCAAACCGCAACTTTAATTTGGAATAGTGAAAACTATAGCCCTTTTATTCCCGCACAACTTGTTCAAACACAAAAAATTATTCAATTTGAGGAAAGTCCTGCTGACTTTAAGACCCCCTTATTACTCTTAAAAGAAAGACAAAAAATTCGTGTAATTCATGGGCAGAAACGCTTAAGCCTGTCTCAAACGGAATCTGCTTATCCTTATTTGTTACTAGAGCGTCATCATGGCGTGAGCTGGCAATTGCTTCAAAATATCATTGCCCAGCTAAAATCCCCCATCGACTGTGATCAACTATATGAGGCAATTCAAAAACATATTTCAGATTAAGTTTTATTTTTTGTAGCCAAAGCTTGCTTTTTAGTCTCATTTTTTACAAAACTACCTTATGATCAAAAACATAAGAGCAAGGATATGCCTTTAAAGAAAATAAGCTTATCAAAACCTTTTTTATTTATACTCTTATTGGGGATCATGCATACAACAAATGGCTCAGAGAACTCAGAACAGGCCACTGAATCAGCAGCAGATTCATTCTCAACCCAAGATCAGGATTATAACTTGTTTTATCAAATTCCAAATTGGATTGATGCTTTGCCGACATTTTTCCCGCAACAATCAGATGAGCCTATAGTCCCACCGACCTTACAAACTGCAGATCGCACCTGGATAGACCGTAACCAGTTAAAAATTCGAGACTGGGCAGATCATACCTCACATAAAATTGACAATTGGTTTGGTAAAACGGATCCAGAAAAACCGGCAACGGCCACATTACGCGTGATTGTTGACAACAGCTGGAATAAACATGATGGTTATGAAATTAAGCCACGTATTCGCGGTAAAATTAAACTTCCTACTTTAGAGCGCAAACTCAGCTTAGTGTTTGGTGATGACTCCCTAGATAATGAACTGGAGAATAGTGTCGCCATTACCAATGAAAATCCGGGTAATAATAATGATAAAACTTTAGACCGGCAACGGACTCGGGACAATAACAGTTCTTTTGCATTACGTTGGTCAGATTTTTCTCAACAACTGCCTTTTGAAACCGACGTAGATTTAGGTCTTCGTTCAGGAGATGATGTTTATTTGCGGCTAAAAGCCTCGAAAGATTGGCAACTGGAGAATGATTTCAGCTTTCATGCAGAGCAAATTTATCGCTATGGCATTGATAGCAAAAATTATTTAAGAACCAACACCGAACTTACTCATGCACGGCCAAATCAGGCACTGTTATCCAACCAGTTCAGCTTGACTTATGCTGATGAGCAAGATGATGACTTAAGTTGGGACAATTATCTGTTTAGGCAACACCAATTTTTCCATAATCACCGTTTTAACTATGGTCTATACACA
Source organism: Acinetobacter sp. (assembly GCA_050285325.1). Classification (GTDB taxonomy): domain Bacteria; phylum Pseudomonadota; class Gammaproteobacteria; order Pseudomonadales; family Moraxellaceae; genus Acinetobacter. Next base: position 5,195 of record JBLZXS010000260.1, on the reverse strand, counting down.
GGTGGCTTTTATAATAATGGCGACCTGCGTTTAAACAGTTGGGGACCTTATATTTCATGGCGTCAACCGGTATGGCGAGAATGGTTTTTTGTACAGGGCGATTTAAATTATCTTAATGACCATCGTGAAGATCGCAGTCATTTCATCGGTGCCTCAGTACGTTTGGAAGCACTATTTTAATCTGCTAGTTACGTGAATATACCTTTACCCATTATTGTATTACTTAATAAAAAACCTCCCACAGGAGGTTTTTTTATTTGATTCAATCGGACTTATTTCAATAATAAACTGTTAATACGCTTAACATATTCAGCAGGGTCATCAGGTAATCCTCCTTCTGCAATCACGGCCTGATCGAAGATTACATTGGCTAAATCATCAAATTGGCTTGAGCTTTCCAGTTTTTTTACTAATGGATGTTCAGGGTTGATTTCCAGAATCGGCTTGCTTTCAGGAATCACCTGACCCGCTTGTTTCAACATACGAATCAATTGTGGAGAAAGCTCACCCTCACCTGTCACCAAACATGCAGGTGAATCGACCAAACGTGTGGTGACACGGACTTCTTTGGTTTTGGCTTTCAGTGAATCTGAAAGTTTATCCACGACAGGTTTAAACTGTTCAGCCGCAGCCTCTAATGCTTTCTTTTCTTCAGCATCTTGCAAGTCGCCTAGGTCCACCGCACCTTTAGAAACGTTTTGCATTGCTGTACCATCAAACTCATTGACGAATTCCATCGCCCATTCATCGACACGATCTACCATCAATAGCACTTCGATGCCTTTTTTCTTGAACAGTTCCAGTTGGGGTGAGTTTTTTGCAGCCGTTAAACTGTCCGCAGTGACATAATAAATGGCCTTCTGACCTTCTTTCATGCGGGCTTTATAATCTGCCAATGACGTTGCAATCTCATCATTAGTCGACGTTGAGAAACGTAATAGTTTTAAGATACGCTCACGGTTACCCAAGTCTTCACCCAAACCTTCTTTAATGACTGACCCAAATTCAGCATAGAAAGTTTTAAATTTTTCCTGATCTTTTTCATCTTCAGATTTCGCCAAACTATCCAGCATAGTCAATACACGGCGAGTATTGCCTTCACGAATGGTTTTCACATCACGGCTTTCTTGTAACAGTTCACGGCTGACATTCAGCGGCAGATCAGCACTGTCCACCACACCCTGAACGAAACGCAAATAATTCGGAATCAGGTTATCTGCTTCATCCATAATGAAAACGCGTTTTACATACAGTTTGATACCAGCTTTGGCTTCACGGGTGAAAATATTGTTTGCTGCTTTACTCGGTACATAGAGTAACTGAGTATATTCAGTGCTACCTTCAACACGATTGTGTGCCCAAACCAAAGGTGCTTCAAAATCGTGGCTTAAGTTCTTATAAAACTCAGTGTATTGCTCGTCAGTGATCTCGTTTTTATTGCGCGTCCACAGGGCACTGGCAGAGTTAATCGCTTCCCATTGATCCGTTTTCACCATCTGGCCGGATTTAGGTTCTTCACCTTCAGCCACTTCTTCTTGCTGCCAAATTTCTTTTTGCATTTCAATTGGCAAGCTAATATGGTCAGAATATTTATTGATGATTTGCTTAACTTTATATGAATCTAAATACTCAAGCGCATTGTCACGCAAATGTAAAATGATATCTGTTCCACGTGAAGCCTTGCTGATTTGTTCAACTTCAAAATCACCTGTACCGGTACTGATCCAACGTACGCCATCAGCAGTATCGGCAGCAGCATGACGTGATTCAACAGTAATTTTTTCGGCCACAATAAAACCGGAATAGAAACCGACCCCAAACTGGCCAATCAATTGCGCATCGGCTTTCTGATCACCTGACAGTCTAGACATAAAGTCTTTGGTTCCAGATTTGGCAATGGTACCTAAGTTATCAATCGCTTCTTGTTCAGTTAAACCAATGCCGTTGTCTGAAATGGTAATGGTTTTACTGTCTTTATCTAGACTGACACGAACATGAAGTTCCGGATCATTTTCATAATATTCAGGATGGTTAATCCCTTCAAAACGCAACTTGTCACATGCATCAGAAGCATTTGAAATCAGTTCACGTAAGAAAATTTCAGGATTTGAATAAAGGGAATGCGTTACCAAATGTAGAAGCTGGGCTACTTCCGCTTGGAAACTATGTTTTTGTGTACTTTGTTCGCTCATCAGTCACTCCTTAAATTCATCAGACACTTTTTATTGAATGCTTAATGAATGGAGTGACTTGAGAAATTTTCAATAGTAAATGGTAAATTTTTCTTAAAATGGCCCTTGTTTATAAACACGATCCATATACATATCCAGTTTTTGTTGGCGCATTTTATATACTTCAGTGAGACAGTTACGAGAATTGCCACATTGATCACGTAATTGTAGCCACTTCACCTGCTCATCCTGAATAACTCCCCGTGTCCCCATGGGAACAAGACGCTTAATAATATTATAGGTGGTTGCCATTTTTACATCCGCATCATTAACGGTACGATGTTCACAGATAGCATGTTCTGTCTGGCTCCGTGCCTTATCACAATTAAAACTTGCAGCATAAACAGACCCACTGAATAGGCTAAAAAAAACTATCGTGTATAAGTTGCATAATTTCATGATTTGTTGTTCTCTTTTTAGCTTATTTTCTCTCATCAACTTAAACAAAATTTTGCTCATTAAATAGTATCAAAGTGCTCAATCTATGTGATTTATTGTAAGTTTTTCATTAAAAAACCCCATCATTAAAGATGAGGTTCTTTTGCGCTGATTTCTATTTTTATCTTAGAATTTGTAGCTATAACCGAGTGTATAAACCCAAGGATTTACTTCTAAATCACCCAGTTTAACTTTAGTGCCATCAGCAGTTTTTGCATTCAATTCGGTTTCTACGGCTGCATAACGGATGTCTGCAAAAACACCCCAATTTTTTGCATCAGCAGGTTGGAAGTTAAAACCGACTTGTCCGGCAACCCCATAAGCGACGTCTGCTTCTAACTTTTCAGCACCGGTTAGCGCTTGAGCATCGGCAGATAATTTTTCACCCCAAGGAATAACCACTGTCGCACCGAGACCTACATAGGGTGTAAAGCGCGTAGAGTTTTTAAAATTATATTTTGCGGTAAGGGTTGGAGGTAAATGCTTAAAGCTTGCCACCTCACCTACACCTTCTAACTGCACATCATGTTTAAAAGGTGCAGCCAAGAGTAGTTCAACAGAAATTGGTGAGTTGTCGAAGAAATATTCTACAGAAGGAGTAAAGTTAATTTCATTACTAATTTCAGATTTTAATGCAGCTGAACCACCTGTAGCTAAAGGTACATTTAAAGTACCGTTATCATCATTTTGTGGTGCCAAAGCAGAAGCACCCAATTTCACCTGCCAATCTCCGGCCATCGCTGAAACAGACATCCCCAATAATGCAATAAAAGCAGTTTGCTTTAACATTTTAAATACCCCGTGGAAGAATAATAACAATAATTTTCAAACATTAATTAATAATAAACACGAGACAAATTAATATGCAACAGCGATTAATTAATAATAATTAAATTTATTTTTAAGTAATTGATAATATTAAATATTTATTTTAAATTGACTAACCTGGTTGGTTTTAAATACCAACCAGATTAATCAGGTTTATTATTATATTCTGAGTTTATTACTCGGATTTATTATATTAAATTATTTAAAACATTTATTTTAAATACATCTATTAATATTATACATAAAATAAAATCAAACTAAATTAAAATATTAGTTTAGATTAAAGAACCATTGCAGCAATCCATCCAAATACCAATAATGGAATATTAAAATGGATAAATGTTGGAACCACCGTATCCCAGATATGGTCATGTTGACCGTCTACGCCCAAACCTGCTGTAGGTCCCAAGGTTGAATCCGAAGCTGGAGAACCCGCATCACCCAATGCAGCTGCAGTACCAATTAAAGCCACGGTCGCCAATGGCGAGAAGCCAAATTGTACGCAAAGAGGTACATAAATCACCGCTAAAACCGGCACACTAGAGAAAGAAGAACCAATCCCGATGGTCACAAACAAGCCAATAAATAGCATTAAGAATGCAGCCAAAGCTTTATTGTCCCCAATCAGGTGCACCACGCCATTGACCAGACTATTGATGTCACCGGTATGGGTCATGACTGATGCAAAACCGGCAGCTGAAATCATGATAAAGCCGACCAATGCCATCATGCGCATGCCTTGTACAAAGACATCATCGGCATCTTGCCATTTGAAGATTCCTGCACCTGACAGCACCGCAAAACCAACCAATCCACCCAAGATCATTGAACCTGAATACAACTGTGCAATCAAAGTCAAAACAATCGCAAGCAACGCCATAAAAATGGTTTTTTTCGCAATAACAGGCGCTTGTTCTGCCTCTTGCTGCAGCTCTTTCGCATCGGCTGCTAAATTCACTTCACCGGCACGAATAGGCTTATCTAGATCAATCGTAGTAACACGGGCAACCGCACGATCGACATAATGACGCGGTTTACGATAACTCACAAATACCGCAAAAAGTGTCCCGATCAACATACCGATTACAGGAATTGCCATACCCATCGGCATCATCCAGCGATCGACATGCAAATCGTAAGCAGCACCAATTTTATTGATATTGCCCATCAAAATTTGTTCAAGGAAAATGGCACCGAAGCCAACTGGCAGGAAAATATAGGTTCCGACCAAACCCATCGTCAGTACACATGCTGCTGCACGACGGTCCAGATTCATATGGTTCATCACTTTTAATAAAGGCGGAACCAATACTGGAATGAAGGCAATATGCACAGGAATTAAATTTTGCGAGCAAATTGCGGCAATCAGCAAAATGCTTAACAGCAGATATTTAACTTTTTTAGCTCTTTGATGGGTTGCTTCTGCACCCAATAAACCAATTAACTTATGTGCTAACAAATCAGGTAAACCCGATTTTGACAAAGCTAAAGCAAAAGCACCCAATACCGCATAAGCAAGGGCAACTTCTGCCCCATCACCTAGACCGGCATTAAATGCAGCCACGGTATCTGACAAACTTAGTCCTGCAACCAAGCCACCAATAATCGCTGAAATGACCAAAGTCAAAACAACAGAAACTCGTGCCAGTGAGAGAATAAACATCACGGCAATCGCAATTACTACTGCATTCATGGAAA
>JBLZXS010000259.1:0-13282 GCA_050285325.1 Acinetobacter sp. | reverse complement strand
ATCCTCTTTATGATGGAGGCATTTGCAGTCATCCTTTAATTGGAACTTTTGCTTATCAAAATTTCAACCTCGGTCATGTTATGTTAACCGTGGCATGGCGTTCAGAAGTCTCTTGTAAAGGTTTTACTTTTCCAGAAATCAAAATATTTTTTCCAGCTTAAATGATTTTTTAGGCGCAGCATTTTTTATTCAGCTCAGTTTAATATTCACTGATTATGAAATTAAAAATCAAATTTACAAAATTAAGTTTTTTTAAATTTATAAATATATTTTTTATGTTGTAGCTGGTTTAAAGCTAGACCTTTAAGCAATTTTTTTAAAAACTGTTCAGGATATCTTAGCTGGTATTTAGAGCTAAGAAAATGATTTACAAAAGCCTTTCAACTTATTATTCATCTTCATCTTCATCTTCATCTTCATCTTCATCTTCATCTTCATCTTCATCTTCATTTCACTGTAATCTGCTTAGGGGAATATTCTCCAACTTGTTGGCGAAAGTATGGGATTCAATAAAACATAATTAAAAAATACCTCTTGAATATAAGAATTACTTCTTTAGCCAATCTAAAGAAAAGGTTAAATATTTCTAATTTGCTGAAAATCAATAAAAAATAAAATTATGTGATGGAGTTAATATTAAAATTTGTTTATTATTTGTTTGCTTTTTGTAGATTTAAAAATCACGTTAAAAATCTAATAAATAAAGTGTTGGTGTGACTAAAAACTTTAATGAAGAGGGTAAATGATGAAAAAAACCATATTGGCACTTTTATGCTTGGGCGCTGTTCAAGTTGGGAATGCAGAAATCATTAAAGTGAATGGGGAAGGCACTGCACCTATTATCAAAAAAGATCCAAATGGCACACGTAACCAAGCATTCAACAATGCAAAAACAGACGCCGTCATTGCCCTCATTAAGCGTATTAATGGTCCTCAAGCCATGAATGAAGCAAGTCCATATTTAAATGACATTGTAAAACAAATTGACAGCAGTTATGTGTTCAACCGAGGCAGTAATACCAACAGTATCAATGAATTAGTCACTCAAGTTAGTCTGGAAATGGATGATCAAGAATTTCGTTCAATTCTTAATGATTTAGGCTTGGCAAAGAAAAATAGTCGAACCAGCCCGATTATGATCGTGATGGATGAATATTTCGGTGTACCGAAAGATAACTCTAAACCGGTTAAAGAATTTACCTCATATTTTTCTGACCGTAGTTATAGCTATGATGAAGATGCCAGTTATAAGGCAAGTGAAAGTGCCAAAGCCAGTGCTTCAGACTCTTATTCATCTAAAGGCCGTTCATCTGCTGCATCAGGCTATGCCTATGGTAATTATTATGGTGCCGGTGCAGGTGTTTCTGCGCGCTCGGCCAGTCATAATAATTCGGGTAAATCTGCATCTTCGAGCAGTTATAATGCCAGTGAATCGGCTAAATATAGTCAATCTGAACGCCAAAATGATATTCAAAGCTTTGTGAAGTATGTGGAATATCAAACACCCAGTACCAAAGCTGAACGTGATAACCAAACCTTAAATGCCATAGCGGGTTCCGCATCGCGTTACGATTTACGTTTACTTGATTCAGACCGCTTTAAAAGTCAGTATTTGAATGGTCGCAGTATGACTATCCAACAATTAATGAGTGATGCTGAACTCAATAAACTGGTGATTGCAGCGCGTAAGGAAAAAGCCGACTGGTTTATGGCGGGCAGCTCTTATATTTATGATCGTGGTCGCTCGAATGCAACAGGTCAATTTGTTTGTGATGGCGCGATCAGTTTTAAAATTTATTCAGTCGATGATTCGACTTTAATGGGCGGTGAAACCCGCACCGAATCATCAACGGGTGCAACCACAGATTCTTGCCGAACCAATGTAGCCAAAAAACTCGGTGAATTAGCGATTAGCCAAGTCGGGCCACAGATTTTAGGTTATGCAAAAAACCGTTCGATGTACGGTAAAGAAATCACCATTTTTGTGAAGAGTGTTTCTGGCAATGTTTCTTCACGTTTAGGAGATGACCTTTATATTGCCTTAGATGAAATGGATGGTGCAGAAAATATCGATATTCGTACTCAGGATGGCAAATTGGTTGAAATGACCATGACCTATAAGAGCGAAAAACCGATGAGCGCAGAATTGGCTAAAGCCTTGCGCAAGGTAAATCCAACGCTGTCCAGTGCTGAACGTTTACAAGCAGGGAACACCATTACCTTGTGCATTGGTGGCACACAATGCAAATAAAATTGAAAGCCTTATGCTTGGCTATGCCCATGCTCTTTTCGGCATGGGCGAATGCGGATATTCAAATTTATCCCTCGAAAGGGATTTTTGGTCTGGAGCAAGGTTGCCGTGCCGATCCCGGTAAATATGAAGCCAATGGTTCTTCAATTGTGTGTGATTTTAGTCAAGCTATTGATAATGATGTCATCCGTAAACAAGCCGAACAATTATTCGTACAAGGTTTAAAACAGAATTTTGGCGAACAAGTTGTTGATACTATTTCACAAAAAACTAAGAATCGTACTTATATCGCATCGCTAGAAGTTTTACGCGCGAGTGAATACATGGTGAAAAAGGATTCAACCACAGAAATTTTCCTGCCTGTTACCTTAAGTCTAAAGTTGACCAATGTGTTGTCGGGTGAAGTGATTTATAGCGACAGTGCAACCTTGTCTCAACCGATTCAAATCTTAAGTTCTGATATTGAATCAGCTACAACAAAAGCAGCAATTAAGCAGAAATTTCAAAGTACTTTGTTGACCTTGACCCAACAAGTCACTCAAGAATTGAAGTCGAAACTTAAAATTTCTGAAACTGAAACTCAAGTGATCGATCAATGGAAATCTTATCTGGTTCTAGATAAAGGTTTTAAGCAAGGAATTGCTGTACAAGATGAGCTGAGTTCAACAGAGGGTGATTTGATTCGTGTAGTACACGCGGATAGTGATTATGCTGTGGCTGTGCCGGTGTTGATGCAGGGCAAGAGTAAGCGCTTTAGCAAAGTATCGACCAATACACGTCAGGCCATGAATAAGCCCAAAGCTTTGGTGGTTGATGTATTGACCTATCAAGGTGAATCAAAAGATCTAATTGAGCAAATTTTTTCTGATGCCGTAGGTGAACAAGCCTCGTTTACTTTGACCCCAGTCAATCGACGTTATAGCGCTATGGCACAAAGTATTAGTGAACAGACCGCTTTGGCGCAAAGTGAAGATATTAATCAACGCGAATTACCTGAATTTTTTATTCGGATTAATGTTGTCCCTGTGATTGCTTATCAACAACAGATTGGCAAAATGACCCAACAACAGGTTTTTCATAGTGAAGTCTTTGCTGAAATGATTGACCGTTCTGGTCGTGTGATTTACTCCGCACATGCAACAGATGATATTAAAGACGTGATTTCTGAAGGGATGGGATTTTCTCTAGAGGCACGTAAAGAAGTAGTACTGAAAAACGCACTTTTAAAATTGGGTCAACAATTTCAGAAAGGCATTCAATTCACCCGTTCTGATCTAAAAGTCTCAGGTTCAAATGGTCAGAGTATCACTATTGATGATGCGGGCGAGCGCTTAAGTAGCGGCATGAAAGTTCATGTTTATCATTCAGATAAGGCAGCAGGACGCAATATCCTGATTCCCACATGGGAAGCGACTGTATTAGAGCGTCAAGGCGCAAAAGTTACAGCACAACTCGACTTTCCAGTCAGCAGCAACGATCGTTTACCTGTACGTTCTGGCGACAGTATTTTGCTAGATAGTTCTGCATCAGTGGGTGATTCGAAACAAGCGCGTGTTTTATGCCCGGGATTACATACGGACCAAGTTGGCGAAATTCCATTTTATGGTTTTGGTCCACTACTTTATCACGCCTTTACCAGCCAGTCGAAGCGACCCTTTTATGCTACAGGTTCAGGATTTAAAGGACAGACTTTACTAAAAGATTCAGTGATTAGCATGACTGAAAATGCCGGATTTAAAAAGGATATGAAAGTTAACTTTTATATTCCTAAAGATGAATGTTTACAGCCGGTGTTCAAGATTGAAGTGAATCAGGGCAGCATTAAATGTAATGCAGATCAGAGCAACTGCGATGCCACCTTGGTCATGGCCAGTGGTGCGCGCAGATTCAATCAAAAAGCTGAAAAAATTGGTTCATATGGCTTGCAACAAGAAATTCAGTTGAAAGGTATCGTTCATCAACATCGTCATGAAATGTACAACATTCAGATGTTTGCTGCTTTACCAAAAATTTTAAATCAAATCGTGCAAAAAGCCGATTCTTCACAATAGGGGTAACAGGATATGAAAAAAATTGCGATTGTTTTAGCAATAACGGCATCCATGGGAGCATCAAGTGTTTATGCAGGTTTTGGTTCACTCAGTAGTCTTGCTTCGACGCTGACTGAATCTGCGACCGGTGTATCTTCTTCAAATATGGATTTGAATGGCTTCTTTACTCAAGCCAAAGCAACCAATGCAATGTTTATAGAAAGTCGTGCTGCACTTGCTTATGTGCTCGCCAAGAAACAGGATGCTGAAGAGCTAAAAACCAAATTAAATAGCTTTAAAACGACCTCTGATCTCAAAGAAAAACAGGCTATTCAGCAAGAAATTATCAAGCTTTCCGCAAATGTACTAGATGCTTCTAAAAAAGATGAAGACAATACAGTTGAACAGCTTGCAGCTTTAAATAGCGAGAAAAAGCAGCTTTTATTGAAATCAATGTCTAACTTTGTAATCGCAGGTCTATCTGCACGTGAGTTAGTGGTCAATAGTAAACAAGTGTCAATGAGTTTGCTTTCTAATCCTACCGGTTTATCCAATACGGGCTTATCTTTGGTTGATGCTAAAAGTCTATTAGGTGATGTATCAGGGATTGCTAAAAACTCTACAATGGCAATAGTTGAATATCCAAAACTATTGAAAAAAGCAGGAATTGAGTTTAAGGCACCTGAATCATCTACCTCAAAAACTCAGGAAATTACACTTTAATTTCAAATATATAGTTAATAATTTTGATGTCTTGAGATACAGTCGCTAGATGACAATAAATAAAAAAGTCTGAAAAATTCAGACTTTTTTATTTTTACGCTGAGCTAAAAACATCGTACTGAGACGGTTCACAAACTGCGGACTCACTTTAGATAAATTAAACATAATTTTGGTCTTGAAGCCTACCGGTTGATGGGTTTTGGTAAATAGACAATCTTTCACTTGCACACGTGCGTAAATTGCCTGTGCGACATCTTCAGCAGTTAAATGCACTCCCATATTCTGGATGCTGCCCGCATCCATATCTTTGACCATTGCAGTTTGAACAAATAAGGGCATGACATCTAAAACCCGAATCCCGTATTTCTGCCATTCAATATCCAGCCCTTCGCTAATACCTCGAACCGCAAATTTACTGGCTGAGTACGAGATTAAATCCGGTTGTCCATAAATTGCAGAAGCAGAAGACAGATTAATCACACGAGCGAAAGAGGCTTGTTTTAGAAAAGCTAAGGCTGCATGGCAGCCATTTAAAACCCCGTTGACATTGATATCGATGGTACGGTGATGTGCTGCAATATCGGTCTGTTCAAACGTTCCGGAATAAAGGATGCCTGCATTATTGACCAAGATGTTAATTTCACCTGCCCAAGCCTGAAATTCATTTAAAGCCTGTTGCCATTGTTCGTAATGGCAGACATCCAGTAGGCCTGCTTTGGCATTTGTCCCTAAGTGCTGGGCAAGTTTTTGCGCTTGGACGACATTGATATCATAGATGCCGACTTTATAGCCATGTTGATAAAACAGTGTTGCAATTGCGGCACCAATTCCTTGTGCTGCCCCACTAATAAAGATACTGTGCATTTATTTTCCCTTTCAGTTTTGTTTTTATGACGCTTGGTTTTTAACAATTTCAGCTTGAGCATAACAAATATTGACTGCGAAAAATCGGTTTTACAAAATGATAGGAGTAATGAAAACATGGATAAACTATTGGCAGTCATGCGTGAGTTACGTGAAAAATGTCCATGGGATCAGCAGCAAACACCACAAAGCCTCACTAAATACGCCATCGAAGAAGCGTATGAGGTAGAGGCAGCAGTCAGGGAAGGAAATACCGATGAAATACGGGATGAACTTGGTGATCTGCTCTTGCAAGTGGTTTTTCAGTCGCAAATGTATAGTGAAAGGGGAGCGTTCGATTTTAATGATGTAGTGAATGCGATTACTGAAAAATTGATTCGACGTCATCCGCATGTATTTCAAGCCGAACAATTTTCACAGCTCAGTTCTGAAGATGTTGCAGTGCTTTGGAAAAAAATTAAACAACAGGAAAAACAGGGCAAAGCACAATCACGATTAGATGAAATAAAACATGGACCTGCAATTCAGCAAGCACATGAAATTCAAAAAAAAGCAGCACAAATTGGTTTTGATTTTCCTGATGTAGCAGGCGCATATACAAAATTAGATGAAGAATTAGCCGAACTACAACAGGCCATGCAAAAGCAAAATTCCGACGAAATATTCGATGAATTTGGCGATTGTTTATTCTCTCTCATCAATGTTGGACGTAAACTGGGACTTTCCAGTGAAATGGCGCTTTTAAGCACCATTCATAAATTTAGAACTCGTTTTGCTTTCATTGAAGATCACGCTCAGCAACAGCATAAAAAAATTGAGACTCTGTCTCTAGAAGAAATGGATGTCCTTTGGGAGCGAGCAAAACAACAATTAAAATAAAAGGCTTGCAATGAAAAAAATAATACAAATCCTTAAAACGATTTTCTATATGGGTGTTTTGCTGTCAGTGTTGAGTGCAACGAGTGGTTTTGCTCAACAATTTGACCAACACTATTTAAAATGGAAAGCTGAACAAGAAGCCCAAGATGCACGCTTAAAAATACCGCATGTATCTCCGCCCAAAAATTATTATCTGGCGAAACCTGCATTACAGGTATCGAGCGGGGCTAAAATAAGTTTGAACCAGGCCAATCTGGAACAGTTACAAGAGCTGTCTGGAGTGGGTTTGAAAAAGGCGGAAGCGATTATTGCTTATCGGCAAAAAAATGGAAAATTTAAAAACATTGAAGAATTACAGCAGGTCAAGGGGATTGGACCGGCTTTATTTGCCAAGAATAAAGACCGATTAGGCTTGTAATTTATGGGTCAAGCAGTCAGTAAATGTCTAACAATATATTGAGCTTTGAGATAATCAAATTGCCCTTTGATTGTGTTAGATATATGATTAGCGTCATCTTAGATATTTTACGTTCAGACGTAGGAGACAGCGTCTTTTGCAAACTTTGCGCGCGTCAAAATGTGGTTTATCAACCGCTCAATTACCTTCTTCCATATTAGATGTTATCGATGCCTTAAATAAGGCAGGCTTTGAAGCTTATATCGTCGGTGGTGGTGTCCGTGACTTAATGTTGGGTCTGAATCCTAAAGATTTTGACGCAGTCACCGATGCTACACCGGCTCAAGTGAAAGAAGTTTTCGGACGGCGTTGTCGTATTATTGGACGACGTTTTGAGCTTGCTCATGTCTATTCGGGCCGAGAGCTGATCGAAGTTGCGACATTCCGCGCACCGCCTAAAAAAGCAGTCACTTCTGCTTCAGGCATGATTTTACGTGACAATAATTGGGGCACGATTGAGCAAGATTTTGCCCGCCGTGATTTTTCCATTAATGCGATGTATTACCAGCCGCGTAAAGGAATTGTGCTCGATTTTTGTAATGCAATTGATGATATCGAAAATAAAACTTTACGTTTATTGGGTGATCCGACTTTACGTTTTGAAGAAGATCCAGTGCGTATGCTGCGTACTTTACGTTTCGCAGCAAAATTAAATTTCAGTATTGCACCTGAAATTTTAGAGATTTTCACTCCTGAAATGACCCAATTGCTGCGTGATATTTCTCCACATCGTTTATATGATGAATCGCAGAAATTATTCACCATGGGGCATTTGAATCGTGTGCTACCGATGCTGATTGATTTTGATATCTGGCGTCAGCTATTTGCTGATATCGCTCCAGATATTTCAACCTTTATCGAACGTGCAGCGATCAATACCGATCAGCGTATTCAGATAGGGAAAACCATTAACCCTGCATTTTTCTATGCAGTGTTACTGTGGAAACCCTTTTTAGAGCGTTGCGAGTTTTATCTCAATAAAGGGATTGTTGCTGCTGAAGCGCGTGCACAAGCAGGCTTGGATGTTTTAAAACGTCAGGCAACCCGTACCATCATTCCACGTTTTGCAGAAACATTCATACGCGAAGTTTGGGAAATGCAGACTCGTTTGCTCAATCCAAAACCACAACAAATCCAAGCTTTATCCACCCATGCACGTTTCCGTGCCGGCTTCGATTTCCTGCTGCTTCGTGAGAAGTCTGGGGATAGCACCACGCAAGGTATGGGCATGTGGTGGGATTCATATCAGTTAATGAGCACCGATGAAAAAGAGCGTGCCATTGGCCAATATAACCGTCAACGGACAAAAAGCCGTCGTAAAGTGGCCACAGAAGAAGTAATTGAAGTTAAATCCGTTTCTTCTGAAATTGAGCCGTTGGTGAACGAGCCTGAACCACGCCGCCGTGAACGCAAGAGCAGAAGCCGTTCTGACCGTCCGACTCAGACAGTGAGTTCTGGTGGTTCGGAGATTGCATACGATCATCCAATTTTAAAACGTAAGCGGGTAAAACGTGATTTAAGCCAAGTGGTTTTTGGACCGACTCAATGAGCACACTCACCTATATTGGCTTAGGCAGTAATTTGGGTGATTCACGCCAGATTTTACTGGAAGCTGTGCAAAAGCTGGCAACTTTGGGCACAGTGAAAACATCCAGGTTATATCAAAGCCCACCCATGGGACCACAAGACCAACCCAATTATCTAAATGCGGTGGTACAGCTAGAAACTGATTTGGCTCCTCTGCTTTTATTGGATGAGTTACAACGTTTCGAGCAAGAGTCCGGTCGGGTGCGTTTACGTCGTTGGGGCGAGCGTACTTTAGATTTAGATTTATTGGTGTATGGTCAGGAACACATTCAAAATGAGCGTTTGACCGTTCCACATGTGGGACTGTTCGAGCGCGACTTTGTGGTCATTCCCCTGTTAGATTTAGATGCAAATATACAAATTAAAGCACAACGATTAAAAGATTTACCCGTGGTTCAACATCCTAGCTTATCTGTTCTGGATGATGAGTCTTGGTCAAATATTTAATTTAGACATGTGGAAAGCATGGGTTAGAGGAATATCTTGATGATTAGTCTCAGTGACTTAAGAAAATTTAAAACAGAAAGCCGCAAATTTTCTTGTTTGACATGCTACGACGCAAGCATGGCAAAAGCGATGGAAATTGCCGAAGTTGACAGTATTTTAATTGGTGATTCTTTAGGGATGTCGATCCAAGGACGTGATTCCACTCTACCGGTTACTGTCGAAGATATGGCTTACCATACCACCGCGGTACGTCGTGGGAATCAGCATGCCTTTATTATGACTGATTTGCCGTTTATGAGTTATGCCACTTTAAATGACGCGTTGATAAGCTCAAAAACCGTCATGCAGGCGGGCGCACAAATGGTCAAAATGGAAGGCGGTGCCTGGTTAAGTGAAACCGTCACTGTTTTGACACGAAATGGTATTCCCGTGTGCGTACATTTAGGTTTAACGCCACAATCAGTCCATGTTTTTGGCGGTTATAAATTACAGGCACGTACCCGTGAAGCCGCGGATCAACTGATTGCAGATTGTAAAGCCGTGGTTGAAGCGGGCGCTGCATTATTATTATTAGAATGTGTACCTGCTCAATTGGGTAAAGAAATTGCTGAACTGTTCCCGCATATTCCGGTGATTGGTATTGGTGCAGGTGCAGACACAGATGGTCAGGTACTTGTGGTTCAAGATATGTTGGGCTTGACCTTCGGTCGTGTGGCTAAATTTGTGCGTAATTTTATGAAAGAACAAGCAGGCGAAACGGCAATTTTAGATGCGTTTAAAGCTTACCATGCTGCCGTCCAAGACGGTTCATTCCCTGCAAAAGAACAAACATTTCAAGTCGAGCTGTAAACATGAAAACAGAAACTACCATTCAGGGATTAACCGCTTCACTTAGTCCTGCTCGTTCGGCGCGAAAAATTATTGGTTTTGTTCCCACTATGGGGAATTTGCACGAAGGTCATTTAAACCTGGTGCGTGAAGCACGTAAATTATGTGACGTGGTGGTGGTCAGTATCTTTGTCAATCCAATTCAGTTTGGCCCAAATGAAGATTTTGAAAACTATCCGCGTACTTTGGAACAGGATAGTCATTTACTGGCAGATGTAGGCTGTGACATTGTTTTTGCACCTACTGTTGAACAGATGTATGGCAACAAGCCACGTTTAACCAATATCAGTGTCTCTGAAATCACCAATGATTTATGTGGTTTACAGCGTCCTGGTCATTTTGATGGTGTAGCGGTGGTTGTGACTAAACTGTTCAATATCGTGCAACCGAATTTTGCATTCTTTGGACAAAAAGATTACCAGCAACTGGCGGTGATTCGTCAGTTTGTACGTGATTTAAATATTCCATTGGAAGTGATTGGGGTGCCGATTACCCGTGCCGATGATGGTCTGGCTTTAAGCTCGCGTAATGGTTATTTAACTGAAGAGCAGCGTAAGACCGCTCCAGAAATTTACCAAAGTTTAAAAGCGGCTGAACAAGAACTGCAAAATGGTGTTGCTCTAGCGGAAGTGTTGGAAAATATTAAGCAAAAGTTGACACAAGCAGGTTTTATTGTGGATTATGTGGAAGCACGTACTCCGGAATTACAAAAAATTGAAGCATTTGATCAGGATGTCGTTTTGTTTGTAGCTGCTAAATTAGGTACAACACGACTGATTGATAACTTGCAAGTTAAGTATACTGTATAAAGTTTAGTCATAGGACAGCCTTGCCATGAAGCGTATTTTAATCGTTACGGGACAATCTGGATCAGGAAAATCATCTGCTTTACAGGTGCTTGAGGATTTGGGTTATTACTGTATTGATAATTTACCACTGGCATTGCTGCCTGAAATTGTTGCTAAACTGGACAGTGAAAATAATTTAGAACAATTGGCTTTAGGTGTAGATGTACGCAGCACTCGCGCAGACTTACAAGAGTTTGATCATGTGTTTGAACAACTGCAAACACATGGTTCAGTCGATATCATTTATCTGACCACCCAAGATCAACAATTGATTTCCCGTTTTAGTGCTTCGCGTCGCCCTCATCCTTTGTCTAGTCGTTTTAAAAGTTTGACTCAGTGTATTCAGGAAGAAAAAACCTTATTGCTTCCGATACAATTACGTTCAACCGTACATATTGATACTACGGATAAAAGTGTGCATGATTTAAAGCACACTTTATTGTCTAAACTTGGACAATCCGATAACCTCATTTTAATTTTGCAATCTTTTGGTTATAAGCACGGTATTCCACTAGATGCCGATTATGTGTTTGACGTACGTCATTTGCCTAATCCGCATTGGGAGTTGGAATTGCGGAAATATTCAGGTTTGGATTTACCTGTGCAACAGTTTTTGCTGCAAAGTGAACAAACCAACGAGATGTTCGAAGATATTTATCATTTTTTAGATAAATGGTTGCCTGCCTTCGCAGAAGGTCATCGTCACTATATGACAGTGTCGATCGGTTGTACCGGAGGGCAGCACCGTTCAGTATATATAGTGGATAGACTCAAAAAAGCTCTTGAAGCAAAATGGTCTATTCAGGTCTTACACAGGGAAATGAAGCACTGGTCATGATTGACACAACTGTTGACGTAATTAACAAACTAGGTTTACATGCGCGTGCATCCGGAAAGCTAATTGAAGTTACCACCAAATTTCGTTCATCGATTCAAATTGGTAAAGGTGACAAATTAGTCGATGCAAAAAATATTATGTCTTTGCTCATGCTCGGTGCAGGCAAAGGCACAACTTTACGTTTAGTACTTGAAGGTGCAGATGAAGAACAAGCTTTGTCTGAAATTCAGGCGCTATTTGCAGCAAAATTTTACGAGGCAGATTAATCGTGGCACGTCGACCGCAACAGCGTTTTACTGAAGATGACTTTGAAACTTTAGAAGGACGTGCAAGTAAAACCGAACAAAAGAAAGCAGTTCAGCGTATGGCTGCTTTGGGTGAACAACTGGCTGAATTGAGCCTTAAACAGATTCAGAAACTCCCTGTGGAAGAACGTTTAATTGATGCTTTGCTTGATGTGCGAAGTATTACTTCACACGAGGCACGTCGTCGTCAGTTTCTACGGATTGGTAAATTATTGCGTAATGAAGATGAGGCAATGATTTTGTCTTATTTGACCCCGCAACAAGGTGCGAAAAAAACCGCACAATTACAGCGTTGGGTTGACCGAATGATTGCACAGGGTGATCCAGCAATCAAAGAATTCATGAAAGCACATAATGCGGCTGAACATCATCCGATTCGTCAGCACATTTTGCGTATTCATCGTGATATCAAAAATCAGGCGACAGAAGAAGAGCTGGCTGCATCCAAGTTAAAATTATTTAACTATATTCAGCAAGTGGCTTTGATTTCAGATAACTGATTTTTTGTTTAGTGATCGAAATAAAAAAGCGGCTCATATGAGTCGCTTTTTTATGCCTTAGGATTATTCTCTTTCGCTTTGCGACAAAGCAGTGCATTATCGCTTGCACAGGAAGAGAGTTAGAGAGAGGGCTGACCTTTATTCTAAAAATATTTTTCAAACAAATAATTTTTTAAATAACAAATTAGCAAAGCATATATTTCTTCGAGATATAGGACCTCTCCCTAATCCTCTCCTAACAGGAGAGAGGGAACTCTTTTTGAAGGCTGGGATGGAGGTAATCAGAACAAATTAATGAAACTCACCATTCGCACGTTCTTTTGCCCAATCACGCAAGATGAATTTCTGCAGTTTCCCGGTGGATGTTTTTGGAATCTCGGTAATCACCAGATCTTTAGGCACTTTGAAACGAGCTAAATGTTGTTTGCAAAATTCAATCAGTTCTTCAGGTGTTGCTGTTTTACCTTCTTTCAGTTCCACAAAGGCACATGGAACTTCCTGCCAGCGCGGATCTGGTTTTGCTACGACTGCTGCAGTGAGTATGGCAGGGTGTTGGTACAGCACTTCTTCAACTTCAAGCGATGAAATATTTTCACCCCCTGAAATGATCACATCTTTGGAACGGTCGGTAATTTTGGCATATCCATCGGGTTGGCAAACCGCAA
>JBLZXS010000258.1:0-2747 GCA_050285325.1 Acinetobacter sp. | reverse complement strand
GTTCCGCATGATGACTGGCGAACAGCAACCTGATACAGGTACTGTGACTCTAGGTGAGTCAGTTAAAGTGGCTTATGTGGGTCAGATCCGTGACACTCTGGACAACAACAAAACTGTTTGGGAAGAAGTTTCTGGCGGCTTAGATATCTTGCGTATTGGCGATTATGAAATTGCTTCTCGTGCCTATATCGGTCGCTTTAACTTCAAAGGTCAAGATCAGCAAAAACGTGTAGGTGAATTGTCAGGGGGTGAACGTAACCGTTTACAACTTGCGAAGATCCTTCAGATGGGTGCAAACGTCATCTTACTCGATGAACCATCGAACGACTTGGACATTGAAACTTTACGTGCACTTGAGGATGCCATTTTGGTATTCCCGGGTACAGTCATGGTGGTATCGCATGACCGTTGGTTCCTGGACCGTATTGCAACGCACATCTTGTCATTTGAAAATGAAACGCCTGAATTCTACGAAGGAAACTATGCTGAATATGAAGCATATCGTTTGGCTCGTTTAGGTGATGCCGCTGTAGCGAAACGTACTAAATACAAAAAAATTGGCGGTTAATTGCTTATTTTGATGTAATTAAAAAACCAGCCTCAGGGCTGGTTTTTTATGCGATACACTGTTATGAAAATACTATTTGGCCATATGCTTTTTCTAAAGTCATTTGTGCTTCATGATGACCTTGCCTAGCAGCTTTTTTTAGCCATTCTTCTGCATGTGCATAGTTTTTATCTAAGCCTGATTGTCCATGAAGATAACATAAGCCTAATTGGTATTGTGCCTCACTCTGACCTTTCAGTGCTGTACTTAAAAGATTCCAGATTGCATTACGCTCATCTTCAAGTGAAGTTGAATGCGAAGGTTTTGCAGAATTTTCTTCAAAGTAATGGGTTTGGGCTAACTCATATGCATTATTGGGGTTTACCATTTTCTGAGGGTGTATATATGTAACTATTTGCTTTATAAAACTTTTGAGGATATATAAAAACATACAATACCTCCTTGCATTATTCATGCATAAAGTAACATCTATTTATTTAATGTATCTATTTTTACGTACTTTTCAAATGAATAATTTGTAATTATTGGCTTATAAAATATATAAATATTTTATTCATTTTATAAAATTTAAGCCAATTTTAAGGTGATGTTAAAACAGAGGTAATGAATTAAATTATCTAAAAATAATAAGGAGTCTTAGCATGAGCAACCACCACGGCCATGATCATAGTCATGCAGTTGTGACCGAAAATAATGCCAAGAAATTAAGCTTTGCCTTGGTGCTGACCAGTATATTTTTAATTATTGAAGTAATTGCCGGCTTTATTACACAGAGTCTGGCTTTGCTCTCCGATGCGGCTCACATGTTTACCGATGCAGCTGCCCTTGCTATAGCGCTGGTTGCGATCAAAATTGGTAAATTACCTGCGGATGACAAGCGTACTTTCGGCTATCAGCGTTTTGAAATTTTAGCCGCTTTATTCAATGCCTCGATGCTGTTTGTGGTGGCGATGTATATTTTATACGAGGCTTACCAGCGGTTTTCCCATCCGCCGGAAATTCAAAGTCTGGGCATGATGATCGTGGCGCTGATTGGTCTGGTCATTAATTTGATTTCAATGAAAATTTTATTTTCAAGCAGTCAGGAAAATTTGAATATAAAAGGGGCGTATTTAGAGGTTTTGAGTGATGCTTTGGGTTCAGTGGGGGTGTTTATTGGTGCTGTGATTATTTATTTTACCCAGTGGGTTTGGGTGGATACCTTAATTGCAGTGCTGATTGGTTTCTGGGTCTTGCCTCGAACGTGGATTTTACTGAAGCAAAGTATCAATATTCTGCTTGAAGGTGTGCCTGAAGAAATTGATATTGAAAAACTGCGCAACGATCTTTTGAATTTAAAAGATGTTGAAAGTATTCATCAACTTAAGGTTTGGGCGATTACTTCCAAGAATGTACATTTGACTGTACATTTATATGCGCCACAGGCAGATCGTAATGCACTGTATCAGCAAGCTTTGGAAATGCTAAGCCATGAACACGCTATTACTGAAATGACGCTGCAGATTGAAGAAGATGAATGCTTGGCACATTCACATTGTCACCCGGATGATCATCAAGAAAACCATCCTCATGATAAAGATTCACATCAGCACCGAGACTGAACAGTGAGCTGATGTGAAAGCAGTTTTATTTTAAATTTCCCACTCGTGGTTGCACTCACGACATTTCCATTTCTTTTGGGATTGCATAAAACCTTGCATCGAGATTTTAAAGTCAGGTAGGTCGCGGTAGAACAGAAAGCCGGAAATCAGGCACAGCACAAATACCACCACTGTTGCGGATTGCAGGGTAGTTCCTGCACCATCCCCAAAAATCCACATTGCAATACTAATTAAAACCAACAGCAATAAGATGAAAACAGCAGGAATTAAAAAGACTAAGCTTTTAGGGACAACTGGACGTGCCGCAGGTCCACCTAATTGTGCAACAGGCATAATTTTAGGGCTTTGGCATTTTGGGCAACGGTATTGCATTGCAACTCCATAATTCTAATCTATGGGTTATTCTAATCGGAATGCCACAGAAATCAAAAATACAGCTATTAAAAAGATAAATAAAAATTCAGGCAATAAAAAAGCCACTGAATAGATCAGTGGCTTTTTTGAATTTGGCGTCCCTACGGGGATTCGAACCCCGGTTACCGCCGTGAAAGGGCGATGTCCTAGGCCTCTAGACGATA
>JBLZXS010000257.1:0-15090 GCA_050285325.1 Acinetobacter sp. | reverse complement strand
TGCTTAGAAACTTTTGACTATTTCAAATGTATTTAATTGTAACGATTGTGCGGTGGGCAGGGTAAACCAATAACAAGCCTGAACACCGCCACCTAAAAGAAGGATTTTGCCATGAGCCAATTTATACCATTAACCATTAAATCGATTCAGCCACAAACCGAGCAGGCGATCTGCATTGCCTTTGATCTCGCGCCTGAGCAGTTGGATACTTTTCAATACCAACCGGGTCAGCACCTGACCATTCGTCATTTAAGCGATGACGGCGAGCTGCGCCGCTGTTACTCGATCTGCAGTGATACTCAGGAAGACATGAGTATTGCAATTAAGAAAATTGATCAGGGTCAGTTTTCAACCTGGGCCAATGAGCATTTGAAAGCGGGCGATGTACTGGAAGTCATGCCACCGCAAGGGGTGTTCTTTCAGAAAGCCGCCAAGGCCGGTGGCCAGAATTATCTAGGATTTGCAGCAGGCAGTGGCATTACGCCAATCTTATCGATTGTAAAGTCAGTGCTGAACCGTCAAGCAGACGCAACATTCACCTTGGTGTATGGCAACCGTTCCTGGAAACAGACCATGTTTTCTGAACAGATCATGGACCTTAAAGACCGTTTTAAGGAACGTCTGCAACTGGTGAATATTTTTTCACGTGAACTGAATGACAGCGAGATCTTTAACGGTCGGATCGACGCGGACAAATTACACCAGCTGTTTCAGGCCAATCTGATTTCAGCCGACACCGATCACTGTTTTGCTTGTGGTCCGGAAGAAATGATGGCAGCGGTCGAAACGGTATTACCGACTTGGGGCATTCAGCGTAGCAAGATTCACACTGAACGCTTCAATACGGGTACTGCACCGAAAGCAACCGCCCAGCAGATGGAAAGCCGTAATGAAGAACGCGTCAATATTGTTCTAGATGGTCGTGAGCTGATTGTTGAAGTCTCCAAACAGGATGACAGCATTTTAGATGCTGCACTTCGTGCCGGAGCAGACCTGCCATATGCCTGTAAAGGTGGCGTCTGTGCAACCTGTAAATGTAAGGTGCTGGAAGGCGAGGTCGAAATGGCAGTCAACTACAGTCTGGAAGAAGATGAAATTCAGAAAGGCTATGTGCTCAGTTGTCAGGCACGTCCAACCACGGCCAATGTCCGACTCAGTTTTGATGAATAACAGCTGAATTTACAGCACCTAGCACACAGCAGGAGTTCAAGGATGACCTATATTAAAACCAGCTCACCAAAACCCGGCGTAGTCCTGATCGAGCTGAATCGCCCGGAAAAGCGCAATGCCTTAAACAATGCGACCTTGCAAGGTATTGCAGCCTGTTTACAGGAATTGGAGACAGATGCTGCTGTGAAAGCCGTGGTCATCACCGGAAATACGCAATGCTTTGCTGCCGGTGCTGATTTAAATGAACTGGCGCAGTTAGATGTGGTCAGCATCCAGCAGGATCAACGGCCACTGCTTTGGAAAAAAATTGATGAATTTTCCAAGCCTGTAATCATGGCCGTGAATGGTTATGCCTTTGGTGCAGGGTTTGAACTGGCTCTACATGGTGACATGATTTTAACTGGCGACAATGCCCAGTTTGCCTTGCCTGAAATTGGTTTAGGAATGCTGCCGGGTGCCGGTGGAACCCAGCGTCTGGCCCGTCTGGTCGGTCAGCAATTGACGATGCGCTGGGCCATGACAGGTGAAATGATTTCGGCACAGACCGCATTGCAACATGGCATTAGCAGTCAGATCTGTCCGGCAGGACTGACCGTGCAATACGCACTGGAATTGGCAGAAAAAATTGCCAAGCAGGCACCGTTGGCCATTCGTGCCATCAAGCAATCTTTAAAGTCGATTCATGAAGTGACTTTAAGTCAGGGACTGAAACTCGAGCGTCAACATTTTGTCTGGCTGGCGGCGACCCAAGATCGCCAGGAAGGCATCAATGCATTTTTAGAAAAAAGAAAACCAGAATTTAGAGGTGTGTAATGGATTATCAAACAATTATTGTCGAAGAAAAAAATGCAGTGGGCTACCTGACCTTTAACCGTCCAAAACAGCTCAACAGCTTTAATGAAACCATGCATCAGGAAGTCTCCAAGGTCATCAAGGCCTGGGCCAAAGACAGCCAGATTCGTGCCGTGGTGATTTCAGCTGAAGGCCGTGGTTTCTGTGCCGGTCAGGATCTGAATGATCGTGTGGTCGATCCGAATGCCGATGCACCGGACTTAGGCCTGTCAATTGAAAAATACTACAACCCCTTGATCAAGCTGATTACCGAAATGCCAAAACCGGTGATTTGTGCGGTGAATGGTGTGGCAGCAGGGGCAGGCGCCAATATCGCCTTGGCGTGTGACATTGTGGTGGCAGCAAAATCAGCCTCATTTATTCAGGCCTTTTGCCGTCTTGGCTTGGTTCCAGATTCAGGCGGCACCTGGTTCTTACCGCGTCTGGTCGGGCGTGCCCAGGCGATGGGCCTTGCCATGCTCGGCGATAAAATTCCGGCTGAGCGCGCAGTACAGCTCGGCATGATCTGGCAGGTGGTTGAAGATGAGCAACTGCAAGCAGAAGCGAAAAAATTGGCAGAACATCTGGCACAGCAACCGACCTATGGTCTGTCCCTGATCAAAAAAGCCATTCATGCCGCAGCCGACAACAATCTGGATGAGCAGCTCATTCTGGAACGTGACCTGCAACGTCTGGCTGGACGTTCAAGTGATTATAAAGAAGGTGTACAAGCCTTTATGCAGAAGCGTACCCCTGAATATAAAGGATGCTAAATCATGCAGCAGATCAATTTGGAACACGTCAAAGTTGCTGTGGTCGGTGCTGGAACCATGGGGATTGGCATTGCGCAACTGGCAGCCATGCACGGGCATCCGACCTATGTGTTTGACCTCGATAGCAGAAAGGTTCAGAGTGCCTTGACTGCTTTAGAGGCGCAGCTTAGCAAGCGGGTACAGAATGGCAAAATGACCCAGCAATTGCTGGAGAGTACCTTCGCCAATCTGATCGTGGCAGAGGATATTCAGCAGCTTGCCGATGCTGGCTTAATTATTGAAGCCATTGTCGAAAAGAAAGAGGTTAAACAAAACCTGTTTCAACAGCTTGCTGCCATTTGCCCGGAACAGACGATTTTTGCTTCCAATACCTCATCGATTTCTATTACCGCAATTGCCTCGGCTATTCCGAATCCGGAACGGGTGATTGGGCTGCATTTCTTTAATCCGGCACCCGTAATGAAGCTGGTCGAGATTATCCGCGGACTGAAAACCTCAGCAATTCTTGCCGATGCAGTATTTGCCCTGATGGCGTCTTGGAACAAAGTTCCGGTACGGGCCAAATCGACTCCCGGTTTTATCGTCAATCGTGTTGCACGACCTTATTATGCCGAAGCCTTTCGCGCCTTGCAGGAAAATGCCACCACACCGGAACAGCTCGATTACATCATGCGCGAATGTGGCCGTTTTGCCATGGGACCGTGTGAACTCACGGACTTGATTGGACAGGATGTGAATTTTTCGGTGACACAAAGTGTCTATCAGGAATTTTTCTATGAGCCACGCTACCGCCCATCCCTGATTCAAAAAGAGCTGGTCGATGCCGGCTGTTATGGCCGCAAATCCGGTCAGGGTTTTTATGATTACACACAGTCCAAGCCTGCACCGGCGTACGAATTACCAGTGTGTTATGCCAAGTCGGTGAATAAGCTCAAAGTCACGGTAAAAGGTGAGTGGCTGCATTCAGCAGCACTGATTGAACGTTTAAAACAGGCATCTCATGTGGAACTGAGTTTTCAGGCAGCAGAACAGAATGAAATCCTGATTGGTGATCTTTCCCTGCGATTATCGCTTGGCGAGTCGGTTGAACTGGCTTATCCGCACCACCCCGTGGTGTTGATGGACTGGCATGCAGATTGGGCTAATGCCCAGGCGATTCCGGTAGTGGCATCACCGGCGTGTAGTGAAGAACAGCGCCAAGCGGCAGAGCTATTCCTTATAGGTATGAATGTGATACCAATTTGGTCTAAGGATCATCCGGGTCTTTATGTTATACGTAGTATCGCCATGCTGGTGAATGAAGCGTGTGAAGCCGTATTGCATGATATTGCATCAGAACAAGATATTGATTCTGCTATGAAATATGGTGTGAATTATCCTTGTGGTCCATTTGAATGGGCAGATAGAATTGGATATTACACAATTTTACAAATTTTAGAAAATATGTATCATGTTTATGGTGAAGATCGCTATAGAACTAGTATATATTTAGCAAAGAAGACGGTGCAGGGACATGCACAGAAAACTCAGCAGCACCCATTACGCGTCGCTGGCTAAAAGGAAGAATCATGGAACAGGTTTATATTTTTGATGGAATTCGTACCCCGATCGGACGCTATGCCGGCGGACTCAGCAGTGTCCGTAGCGATGATCTGGCAGCACTACCAATTCAGTATCTGAAAGATCAGCATCCTGCATTGCCATGGGGTGAACTGGATGAAGTGATCCTAGGCTGTGCCAATCAGGCCGGTGAAGATAACCGTAATGTTGCGCGTATGGCTGCTTTACTCGCAGGACTGCCTGAATCTGTTCCAGCGCTCACCGTGAACCGCTTATGTGCCTCAGGTCTGGATGCGATTGGAATGGGAGCACGCGCCATCAAATCGGGTGAAGCACAATTTATTTTGGCGGGTGGGGTAGAATCCATGAGCCGTGCGCCTTTTGTACAATCCAAACCGACCACAGCATTCAGCCGTACCCCAGAAATTTATGACACCACCATTGGTTGGCGTTTTATCAACCCAAAATTTAAAGCACAATTTGGCGTCGACAGCATGCCGGAAACGGCTGAAAACGTCGCTGAAAAATATCAGATCAGCCGCGCAGATCAGGATCTGTTTGCCTATCACAGTCAGCAGAAAACTGCCGTAGCACAGCAGAACGGAGTTTTCGCCGAAGAAATTCTGCCGGTAGAGGTTAAAGGTCCGAAGAAAACCACCCTGACCATTTCCCAAGACGAGCACCCGCGTGCAGAGACGACACTGGATAATCTGGCAGCCTTAAAAACACCATTTCGTAAAGAAGGTGGTTCAGTCACTGCCGGCAATGCTTCGGGTGTCAATGACGGTGCGGCTTGCATCTTGCTAGGGAATCAGCAGTTTGCCGAGCAGTATGGTTTGCGCCCGAAAGCCAAAGTGATCGGGATGGCTAGCGCAGGGGTTGAAGCTAAATATATGGGCATTGGCCCGGTGCCAGCGGTACAGAAAGTCTTGAAACAAACTGGACTCAGTCTGGAACAAATGGATGTGATTGAGCTGAATGAAGCTTTTGCTGCGCAGTCACTGGCCGTGATTCGTGAACTTGGCCTACAAGATGATGATTCGAGAATTAACCCGAATGGTGGTGCAATCGCTTTGGGTCATCCGCTTGGTATGAGTGGCACCCGTTTGGTGATCACGGCGATGCATGAACTGAAACGTCGTAATGGAAAATATGCCCTCTGTACCATGTGTGTGGGTGTAGGACAGGGAGTTGCACTGATTCTAGAAAATATGGATTAACAACATCATTCAATTAATGAAATAAATCGTGGTCAGGATGACTGCGTCAGGAGTAAGAATATGAATAACAATGCAATGGAAAAAATTGAAACGGTATCGGTTGATGAGTTACGCAGTGTCCAGCTTCAACGTCTCAAAAAGACCTTACAGCATGCGTATCAAAACAGTCCGGTTTATAAAAAGAAATTTGATGATGCTGGTGTGCATCCTGATGATTTCAAATCATTGGAAGACTTGGCTAAATTCCCTTTTACCACTAAACAGGATTTACGCGATAACTATCCGTTTGGCATGTTCGCAGTTCCACAGGAACAGATTGTACGTGTGCACGCCTCTTCTGGCACCACCGGTCAGCCTACCGTGGTCGGTTATACCCAAAATGATATCAACACCTGGTCAGATGTAGTGGCACGTTCTCTGCGAGCAGCCGGTTTGAGCAGTAAAGATATTATTCAGGTGTCTTATGGTTATGGATTGTTTACTGGCGGCTTAGGTGCCCATTATGGTGTTGAACGTCTAGGTGCAACCGTGATTCCAATGTCTGGCGGACAAACCGATAAACAGGCTCAGCTGATTCATGACTTCAAACCGACGGCACTGATGGTTACCCCATCTTACTGCCTGAATATTATTGAAGCACTGGAGAAAAAATTCGGGACGGCAAAAGACTGTTCAATCAAAACTGGGGTATTTGGTGCAGAGCCATGGACCAATGAAATGCGCAAGGAGATTGAAGAACGTCTTGGAATCGATGCCTTGGATATTTATGGCTTATCTGAAGTGATGGGCCCGGGCGTAGCCATGGAGTGTCTGGAATCCAAAGATGGACCGACCATCTGGGAAGATCATTTCTATCCGGAAATTATCAATCCTGAAACTGGAGAAGTGCTGGCAGACGGTGAGTTGGGCGAGCTGGTCTTTACCACCATTACCAAAGAAGGCATGCCGGTGATCCGTTATCGTACCCGTGATCTGACCCGTTTATTACCAGGCACGGCCCGTACCATGCGCCGCATGGACAAGATTGTCGGCCGCAGTGATGACATGATGATCATCCGTGGGGTTAACGTCTTCCCATCACAGATTGAAGAGCAGATTTTACAGATCCAGCAACTCATCCCGAATTATCAAATCCAGATTTGTAAACAAGGACATTTGGATACATTGCATATCCGTACCGAAATGCGTAAAGATAGTAGTGATATTATGGCGCACCAGCTGGCGAATCAGCTGAAGAGCCAGATTAAAACCATGGTTGGGATCACAGTGAGTGTCGAAGTGCTGCCAGAAGGGAGTCTGCCACGTTCTGAAGGTAAGGCACAGCGCGTTTTTGATATCCGCAAGTCTGCATGAAGTACTATTGGATGATAGCCAAATGGTCTATCATCCAGTTTCTACAAGGTAAAGTTAATCGACATGAATCCGAAATTAAAACAAATAATTGATGATTTTATTGGTAATGAAGCCCTAAGTGGCACTTCATTGATCATGACCATCTTTGGTGATTGTATTTTTCACCGCGGCGGCATTATCAGTCTCGCCAGTCTAATTCAATTGATGGAAGTATTCGGTTTTAACGAGAGATCTGTTCGTACCGCTGTGTTTCGTCTGGTTCAAAATGGCTGGCTGATTTCTGAAAAAATTGGTCGCACCAGTTATTACCGCGTCACTGAAAGCAGCCGCCAACGTTTTATTATGGCAGATCAAAAGATTTACAGTTTTAGCCATCAGGAATGGGATCAAAAATGGGATCTGGTTTTATTGAGTTCGGTTGAACTGGAAAATAAACTGCTACTAAAAAAAGAACTGGAATGGTTGGGCTTTGCCAATATTGCCACCAATGTCATGGCCTATCCGGGCTGTGATCACCATAAACTGCAAAACTTGCTGTTAAATTTAAAAATGACAGAGCAGGTGGTGGTATTCAAGGCAGAAGCTTTGCTGCTCTGGCAAGAATCTTATCCAACCGTGAAACGCATGGTAGAGACGAATTGGCCAGTGCAGGAGTTGCATCAGCGCTATGAAAGATTCATCGGTGTGTTTAGAGAATTCTTTCATTTAGTCGAAAATGAAGATGAACTCGATCCGGTACAGGCCTTTCAACTGCGAATTTTACTGATTCACCAATATCGTCGCATTTTATTGAAAGATCCAAACCTGCCATTTGAATTGTTACCTTCAAACTGGTTGTCCATCAATGCCCGAAACTTAAGCAGTAACTTGTATCAAACCGTGGTCGCTGCGGGTGAAGAATTTTTCATGGAGATTGCACGGACCTCAGAAGGTTCCATGCCGCCTGTACATCCGCAGTTCTATAAACGCTTTGGTGGTTTGCGTCAGCAAGAAATCAGTTATTAAAGTAATCAGATTTTTAAAGGAATAAAACGATGCCTTGCTATGCCATAGATGGTGTAATCCCTGTTGTCAGTCCCCAAGCTTATGTTCATCCGACTGCAGTGCTGATCGGAGATGTGGTGATTGAGGCTGGGGTTTATATCGGTCCTTTCGCGGCCTTAAGAGCCGATTTTGGCGGGATTCGTATTCAGAAAAATGCCAATGTTCAAGATTCGTGTACGATTCATGGCTTTCCAGACAGTGTGACCTTGGTGGAAGAATACGGTCATATTGGACATGGCGCAATTTTACATGGCTGTATTATTCGCAAAAATGTTTTAGTTGGCATGAATAGCGTGATTCTGGATGAGGCTGAAATTGGTGAAAATACCATTATTGGTGCCAACAGCACGGTCAAAGCCAAAGCCCGGATTCCTGAAAATTCACTGGCACTGGGCAGTCCAGCTAAAGTGATTCGCCCATTAGAGGCCAAGGAAATTTCCTGGAAAACCCATGGTACTGAGCAGTATATTCAGTTGACACAACGCTCTCTTGCCTCTATGCATGAGGTTGAGCCATTAGTAGAAAATTCAGCAGATCGGCTCACATATAAAAATTTTAATGCTACACATGGGCTGAAGGACAGCTGCTGATTTTTGATGATTGATGAAAAAAACTGAATTACACAATCTAGCCTTATGGGGTATAAATCAGTATGGACAACTATTGGAGCCTCTGCCTTGAATAATTTTTTCTGGCAGATTATTTTTTAAAATTATAGAATTTTTCACTTGGGCGCATAGGTTGAAGGATTATTGTGATCGATCTTTCTTTAGGAATGCATGATAACAATAGTAAAGTGCCAGAATGACTCATATGGAATTTTGGTATCGGACGGATGCACTTAAGCATTGTCATTTGCCTGAATTTAAACCGTCAGGTTGCAACTGCTCATCTATATAATTTATTTGCCATTCATCGTGGGGGTAGGCTGGTCTTTTTTTGATTTTATTGTGAACCCATTCCAAAATGCCCTCATTGGGTTCGGGTAAACTGACTCCTGAAACCATCGAATCATAAATATCTAAATTTTATTGCTTGACTCAATTTTACTCATCTTCGCTAATCAATTAAATCAATCCCATTTTATATTTATAGATAATTACTTGAGGACTGTTTATCAACAGCTTTAATCGCTACAGATATTCAATTTAATTCTTAAAATATTTCTTCAATGCAAATATCGTGGTCATTCAGCCATTCCTTCTTCATAGTCTACTTGCGATTCCTGTAGCTGATAAACCGCTCTATTTAAAAATTTAACGACCAGATTTTTGAGTATAGATTTTTGCCGATATGTCCGCCGGACAGAAATTTCAAATACAAGGGTCGATTAAATCTGTATATCAATATTGCACATAATATTTCAAGGTGACTAGAGTGGTTACCGGAAGGTTTATATTTCTATATATATTAATATGAAACAATATCTTATGATTTTATGTGATGCGTATCATACGCATCACATAAAAGTATGTTTATTTTGATATAATCAAACTCTTCAGTGTCATTAGTGGTTCCATTCAATTTCATGAGTCTTACAGAATTTAAGGTTCGCCAAGCCAAACCTAAGGATAAAATCTATTTTTTAGCAGATGATGAAGGTTTGAGTCTGAAAATTGAACCGAATGGACGTAAGTCATGGAGCTATCGATATTCTGTAGAAGGATCAAGCAAGCGACCAAGAATAAAACTGGGTATGTATCCTTCAATGTTATTAAAAGATGCTAGGTTTGCACGAGATGAATATAAATTAAATAATTACGCCCTTAAAAGTACAATAAATAAAAAAATAAAATCCTTCCAAGATATTTGTGAGGAATGGTTAGAATTTAAAACAAGAAATTCTTTTAGTGATGAGCCACGTTGTGGTGTTATTCAGTTGGCAAGAAAATGTTTATACAATGATATATATCCAGAATTAGGTGATATAGCATTTGAAGAAGTGAAACGATATGATTTAGTAACAGTGATAAAAAAAATTGAATTTAGA
This sequence comes from Acinetobacter sp., assembly GCA_050285325.1. Classification (GTDB taxonomy): domain Bacteria; phylum Pseudomonadota; class Gammaproteobacteria; order Pseudomonadales; family Moraxellaceae; genus Acinetobacter. The sequence goes on along the minus strand of JBLZXS010000257.1, from coordinate 5,149 downwards.
GAAGTAAAAGAGCCGGTTAAAAAAGCATACAGTTATTTAAATCAAATTTATGATTATGCTGTGGCGATGGGTTATTGTGAATATAATATTGCAAATGGGTTAAATAAGATACTAGTTAATAATAAGATTAAGAGAAACTACCCCTATTTAAAATCAAATGATATTCCAAGATTTATAAACAGATTAAATGAAGTAAATACTCATGTTCTGATTAAAAAGGCTTTATGGCTTAAGTTATATACCGGAGTAAGGGGCACTGAGTTACTCCTTAGTGAACCACACCACTTTGATATAGAAAATAAAATTTGGAAAATTCCTGCATTACATATAAAGCAGTTTAGACGTAAAGTTATTTTAGGCCATGATATTCCTGATTTTTTGGTGCCTTTATCAGATCAGGCTATTTATATTATAAAATCGGCACTTGAGTGGTCTTATGGGGAAAAATATGTATTTTCAAGCCCCCGATATAAAGACAAGCCGATCCATTTTAATACGCTAAATACTGTAATACGTAAAATGGGATATAGTAAGAATGAGCTGTCATCTCACGGTTTAAGATCTACATTTAGTACTATATTAAATGAATCGGGTTTATTTCAACAAAATTGGATTGAAGCGCAATTATCGCATACAGATAAAAATAAAACGCGTGCAAGTTATAATCATGCTGAATATATTCCACAGCGTAGGGAAATGATGCAGTGGTGGGGAAGTTATATTAATGAATATATGGAAAGTAATATTTAAAGCTTAGATAGGCTTTATAAACCTCGCACAGATTACCTTTGGCGTAATTTATCTCAGGTATATTTTAAATCTAATTCTATATTCAAGAAATTAAATCGAGAGGTTAAAGGGAATGATCAATCGCTTGTGATTTAAATTCAGGACTAAAATGAATAACTGTTTTATTTCCAAAGCTAACAGGAGGTTATTTTTAGAAGGACTACATGTCCAATATTTTGTCTAAGTTAATGAAAGCAGTCCACAAATAAATAAATCATGGCAGCAAAACTTGAATCTGTTTGATCACTGAATCCTAGCAATACGCTTGAAGGCTTTTAATTTACAAACCTACTTTTCTATCAACAATCCCCCATTATACCTACAGCAATCCAATCCAGACTGAACCATAAGCTGCGCTTTTGCTAGAGTGACGGCATAAATTCGTTTTCTTCATTTTGAGGATCAGTTGAGTTGGGCTTAAGAAAATTCTTAAGTCAGCATTTCTGACTTGATAAAATTCTAAATAAATTAAATCTAAAAAACCCTCATTAAAATATAACTATTTGAAAAATAATTGAAAATTAAATTGGCACAGGCTTTGCAATACTACTGCTACGAGTAGAGAGGAATTGCGCTATGCACACGGAAGAGATGCAAAAGCCCACTTGCTTCATTCATATCACAGGAACTCAGCGTGAAAAATATATCGAATTTGAGTTTTCGATAGATGATCCAGAGTTGGCTGTAGAAATGATTATGCCGGTAAAGGCTTTTGACGAATTTTGCATGCAGCATCAGGTTCAACATTTAACCGCCGATGAAGTATGCAAACTCGAATATGAACGAATGAAGTGGCGCTTTGGGCAGCCTGGAATTACAGAATAAACAATTATATGAAATAGATCAGGGAGATCTGAAATGCAAATTGATATTAAAACATCAGGTGTAAAACCCCTCCGTAATACCTATGCCTATGTTGAAAAACGTTTTGGTGACAAAGTTGCCTCACGTTATCAGGAGGCAAGTTACGATATTCAGGAAGAAATTAATTTTCATTACCGTCCCCTTTGGCAACCTGAACATGAAATTTTTGATACGGATCGTACCGTAATTAAAATGAAAGATTGGTATGCATTAAAGGATCCGCGTCAACTTTATTACGGCACCTATACCCAAACCCGTGCACGTCAACAGGAAGTACTTGAAAGTAATTTCAACTTTGTTGAAAAAAATAAAGTATTGAATACGATTTCTCCTGAATTATTAACCAAAGCAGAAAACTTATTGATTCCATTGCGCCACTATGAGTGGGGCGCCAATATGAACAATAGCTTCATTACAGGCTATGCCTATGGGGCGACCTTAACCAATGCCACCATGTTTGCCACCATGGATCGTTTAGGTTCAGCGCAGTATTTAACTCGAGTAGGGCTACTTTTGGACGGGAATCAAGGCGCCTCACTTGAACGGGCAAAACAGGCATGGATGGAAGATGCGACATGGCAACCTTTACGCGAAAGTGTCGAAAATATGTTGGTTCTCAAAGACTGGTATGAACTCTTTGTTGCACAAAATTTGGTATTTGACGGTTATCTGTATCCCCTCATCAAATATCTGATCGATCGTGATTTAGTCGCCCATGGCGCTTCAGCCATTAGCATGCTGACCTCATTTATGAATGAATGGTTTGAAGAAACGCAGCCTTGGGTTAATTCAGTCATCAAAACCACTGTAGTGGAGTCTGATGAGAACCGTCAGCAAATCATGCAATGGATCGAAAAATGGCAATTACAAGTCCGTGTTGTTGTCACTTCTATTCTCCATTCAGTTAATGCTGATCACAGTGATCTAGAGATCATGGAAGAACTCTTTGCCAAGCGTTTAAGCAAAATGGGGCTAATTGCCAAGGAGAAAGCAGCATGAAAAATGTATTTATGGCATTTCAAACCAATGATGATACCCGTCCAATTATTGAAGCGATCGAGCAGGATAATCCAGAAGCCAAAATTGAATACTATCCTGCCATGGTCAAGATTGATGCACCGGGTCAGTTGATTATTCGTAAAGACTCAGTCGAAGAAATTTTAGGGCGGAGTTGGGACTTGCAAGAAATTCACATTAACTTGATCAGTATTTCCGGAAATATTGATGAAACCGATGAAAGCTTTACCGTGGGATGGTTTCGTTAACCATAGCGAAATAACAAATTGAATTTATGGAAAGTTCTTAAATAAAGATTATGGAGAATAGGCATGAACGTACATGCAAAAGCGGCTGCAGAAGCACCTCGTAAACTCAGTTTAAAAGACAAATATGCTTTGATGACTCGTGGACTTGGTTGGGAAACCAGTTATGTGTCGATGGATGAAGTGTTCCCTTATGATAAGTTTGAAGGCATTAAAATTCATGACTGGGATAAATGGGAAGACCCGTTCCGCCTGACCATGGATGCTTACTGGAAGTATCAGGCAGAAAAAGAACGCAAACTCTATGCAATTATTGATGCGTTTTCACAAAACAACGGTCATTTAAATGTGACAGATGCACGTTATATCAATGCCATTAAACTCTTTTTAACCGGCGTCACCCCGATTGAATATAACGCGCACCGCGGTTTTGCCATGGCAGGTCGCCAGTTACGGGGTGTAGGGTCACGTGTGGCCTGTCAAATGCAGGCGATCGACGAGTTACGTCATTGCCAAACCCAAGTGCATACCTTGAGTCACTATAATAAATACTTCAATGGCTTCCATTCATGGCCACAAAACTTTGACCGTCTTTGGTATTTATCGGTACCGAAATCTTTCGTTAATGATGCAATGTCTGCTGGTCCGTTTGAATACCTGGTATCGATTTCATTCTCATTTGAATATGTACTGACTAATTTATTGTTTATGCCATTTATGTCGGGTGCTGCCTATAACGGTGACATGGCAACAGTGACGTTTGGTTTCTCGGCCCAATCCGATGAAGCCCGTCATATGACCCTTGGACTTGAGGCGATTAAGTTCATTTTAGAGCAAGATCCAGCTAACGTGCCGATTGTACAAAAGTGGATTGATAAATGGTTCTGGCGTGGTTATCGCTTGTTGACCTTGGTCGGTATGATGATGGATTACATGTTACCGAAAAAGATTATGTCTTGGCGTGAAGGTTGGGAAATCTACTTTGAACAAAGTGGTGGTGCGCTATTCGCTGACCTAGAGCGTTACGGTATTCGGATGCCGAAGTATTGGGAAGATTCGGTGAAAGAAAAAGACCATATTACCCATCAGGCCTGGTCAATGTTTTATCAGTATTGTTGGGGAACAGGTCTACATGCCTGGGTGCCAACCGCAGAAGAGCAGGAGTGGTTATCGAAAGAATATCCAAACAGCTTTGATCAACATTATAAACCTCGTTTTGACCACTGGAAGAAACAAGAGGATGAAGGTAAGCGTTGGTATAACACCAGTTTGCCTTGTTTATGTCAAACCTGTCAGATTCCAATGATCTTTACTGAAGTGGATGATCCCACTACAACCCGTCAACGTGAAAGCTTTTATAAAGATGAAAAATATCAATTCTGTTCAGATGGATGTAAGGACATTTTTGATGATGAACCAGAGAAATATGTCCAGGCGTGGTTGCCGGTTCAGCAAATTCTCAAAGGTAAAGCCGGTGGGCCTGGGCCTGAGGATATTGTGCGCTGGTCATATTTAGAGCCAGGTGTAGATACCGGTGCCTTTGAAACATCACCAGATGCACTGAACTGGGCCAAATGGAAACATCAAAGCGGTTCGATATAAAGCCCCAGTATTTATCTTGATTTAAAGCTACAACAATAATTCGGTGGTGTTTTCAGGAAGAAACACCGCCCAGGAGATTCGTATGTCAGTTATCGCCTTAAAACCTGGTTACCAAGGGAAAGTTCGGGATGCAAAAGACCAGTTCGATGGTCAGCATGTCCTGTTTGTGGAATGGAATGGGCATCTCAGTATCAGTGCACCGATTGCAGTATTGGTCGACCCGGAGCAGAAATTTAAAGATTTTATTGAAAATCAGCTGACACAAAGTGTGTTTGCCAGTCATAGCGATTGGGCTGAGATTGATTGGTCTAATGTCGAATGGATATTTGAACGTCAGCCTTTGCAGTTTGAGGAGCAGTCCAGCTTTAACAGCCTCGGGATTGGTCACAAGTCTTACTTACGTTTTCATACCCCTCACTTAAACGGACTTTAAGGAGATCTCGCCATGACTTATGAAGTAACCATTGAGCCTTTAGGACAAACCATCGAAGTTGAAGAAGGACAGAATATCCTGGATGCAGCTTTACGTGCCGGTATTTGGTTGCCGCATGCTTGCTGTCATGGTCTGTGTGCCACCTGCAAAGTTCAGGTCGTGGATGGTGAGGTTGATTTAGGAGAAGCCTCTCCTTTTG
>JBLZXS010000256.1:0-37959 GCA_050285325.1 Acinetobacter sp. | reverse complement strand
TGACGATGGCTTTGAAATTATGGTGTATACCTCGGATGACCCGATTGTGGCGCAAGAGTTAGAAAGCATGGGCTGTGTGGCGATTATGCCTTTAGGTAGCCTGATTGGTTCAGGTCTGGGGATTTTGAATCCGCACACCATTTCTATTATTAAAGAAAATGCCAAAGTTCCTGTATTGGTAGATGCAGGTGTCGGTACAGCGAGTGATGCTGCTATTGCCATGGAACTGGGTTGTGACGGCGTACTGATGAATACCGCAATTGCTGCTGCACAAAATCCTATCTTAATGGCATCTGCAATGAAAAAAGCTGTTGAAGCCGGTCGTGAAGCATTCCTTGCAGGCCGTATGCCACGTAAACGTATGGCAAATGCCAGTTCACCTGAAACCGGTTATTTCTTTAAATAAAGTTAAAGTCATTGAAAAAGGACTCATCTGAGTCCTTTTTTTATCTTTCAAGAATGTCGTTAAATCGCTAAACCCTTGTGCATAATCCGGATTTTAACATTCAGCACATTATCTTTAACTTGTTGCTGATAGGCTTTCATATGAGGGGTTTGTAAATGAGCATTCAAATGCTCAATACTTTCCCAATGTTCCAACATGGTAATTGAATCAGGTGATTTAGTCTGATAATTAACATTCGATTCATGATCTACCAGTAATTCATAACCGTAACAGCCCTCTTCCTGCAAAACAACAGGTGTTATTTTCCTAAAGGCGTTTAGTACGTTTTCACGGTGTTGAGTGCCTGGGCGTAGCTGAATATCAGCAATAATAGTCAACATGGTTTGCTCCTTAAACAAGCGATCAATTAGGCAAAGATATTCATAAGATGTTGACGATACTCATTTTCATATTGAGCGACATTGGGCATTTTAATCACATCATTCACGATGAAGGTGTCTAAATTTTTCATCCCTAAAAATTGATTGGCTTTATGGAATGGCAGATATACACCGTCGACCCCGACGCCATGAAAAAATTGATCAGTGTCATGAAAAGCATCCATTGGTGCATTCCAGGTTAACGACAACATATACTTTTTATCGTGAATGAGACCACCTGAACCATATTTTTTCGATGCATCCGAACGGGATCGACCATCACTGGCATATAAAGTCCCATGCCCTTCTGTAAAAATTTCATCAATGTATTTTTTGACTGTCCAAGGCGCTCCCATCCACCATCCTGGCATTTGATAAATAATCACATCCGCCCAGACATATTTTTGAAGTTCTTCCTGAATTTCATAGTCGCTGTCTGCACGAGAAATTTTAACGTGATGCCCCAGCTCGCTCAGTACAGCATTTGCCAACTCAGTCAAAGTGTCATTTAACTCGCCATTCGAGTGTGCAAATTGCTTGGCACCATTCACAATCAGGATATTACTCATTCATTCGCCTTGGAAGATTTGTTTGTGACGACCAATATACCCAACTATTTTATTGATAAAAATTCATGAATTTGCAAAACACTATTGATAAAAAATCAACAATGGAATTTTCTAATCATTCAACATTTCACAATTTTAAAACCCAAGAAAAAAGCACCCTCAGGTGCTTTTTTAAATCAATGCAAAAAATTAAGGAATTAAACCTTCATCACGCATTGCGATTTGTACAGACTGGCGTTCCGCCACTTTATTACGCAAGGCAATAATATTGTTATACGGCGTCAGATCATGCCCGATACCATTAGACCAGTTTGTTAATACAAATAGATAGGCATCTGCTGGACCAAAATTATCATCAACTAAATAGTCGTTATCTGACTCGCCAATGGTTTTTTCAATATAGCTAAGCAAACGGTCAATTTCATCATAGGCTTTTTCCTTTGCATCATCTGCTAAAGGAGCACCAAAAAATACCGCATAGGCATCATGCAATTCAGAGTTCAAGTAACCCAGCCATTCAAGAACTTTGGCACGCCCCAGACCAGACGGCGGAATTAAATCCTGTTTAGGATCATGTTGGGCAAGAAACGGTAAAATTGCCACATTTTCAGTCAAAATCAAGCCTGGATTAATTTCTAAAGCCGGAACATAGCCCTTCGGATTAATTGCGTAGTAATCAGCACCTTTTTCTGTTGTATGTGTTTTTAAATTGACACGCTCTAAATCAAAATCGACATTAATTTCATTTAAAATAATATGTGATGCTAGAGAACACGCGCCAGGGGCGTAATAAAGCTTCATATTTGATCCTTGTTATTTAACTATTAACTGTTTTAAATCTCTTCTATCGAACTTTCAAGTGATCGAACCTATAAATTGCAAAAAAGCATCAATGCGTAAAAAAAGCTTACCTTTAGAATATTGTCCAAAATGCAGTATTTTTCAAGTCAATCCTATGTGCTTTTTTCTATAAAACTGTTTTAACATACCCAGCTTTAAAGTTTGATGAAAATTAACATTGTGATTAGCCTTAAAAAAGAAGAATGGTTTTCCAATATCCGTACCGATGTGTTAGCCGGTTTAGTCGTGGGTTTGGCGCTCATCCCCGAGTCGATTGCCTTTTCTGCAATTGCAGGCGTTGACCCGCAAGTCGGTCTATATGCCTCATTTTGTATAGCAGTCACTATTGCTTTCTTTGGCGGTCGTACGGCAATGATTTCGGCGGCTACCGGTGCCATGGCATTACTGATGATTACCCTGGTCAAAGACCATGGTTTGCAGTATTTACTGGCAGCAACCATTTTGACCGGTATCATTCAGGTGACTGCTGGATATTTTAAAGTTGCCAAACTGATGCGCTTTGTTTCGCAGTCCGTGGTCTATGGATTTTTAAATGCATTGGCAATTTTAATTTTTGTCGCTCAACTGCCTGAAATAGGCAGGATGAATAGCTTAGGCTATTTATTTATGGCGATAGGTCTGGTCATTATTTACCTGTTTCCTCATATCCCAAAAATTGGTAAAGCAATTCCCTCACCTTTAGTCTGTATCGTGGTACTCAGTGTTTTAGCTTTAGTACTTGGCGGTGATATGCGTACCGTGAGTGATTTGGGACATTTTCCAGCTACCTTACCTATTTTTCTGATTCCTGAAATTCCACTAAACTTTGAAACTTTAGCCATTATTTTTCCCTACTCCATCACACTCGCGACCGTGGGTTTATTAGAAACCATGATGACCACCACGGTGATTAATGATGTCACCGGAACTGAAGGTGATCGCCATCAGGAATGCCGCGGTCAGGGTTATGCCAACATCGTCAGCGGGTTTATGGGCGGTATGGCGGGTTGCGCCATGATTGGTCAATCGATTATTAATGTCAGCTCTGGGGCACGTACCCGCCTATCAACCTTGGTTGCCGGTGTATTTTTATTGTGTTTGGTGGTCTTTCTGAAAGATTGGCTGGCATACATTCCTATGGCTGCTTTGGTTGCCATTATGATTATGGTGTCTTTTACCACCTTCCAATGGGGCTCTGTCAAACAGTTCCGCAAACACCCTGCTTCATTTAATGTAGTAATGATCGCGGTCGTTATTGTGGTATTGGCTACCCATAATCTTGCATTAGGGGTGTTTATTGGTGTGCTACTGTCTGCACTGTTCATCATCAACAAGCTTGAAAGTGAAGTAAAAGTTAGCTCTGTATTACTTAATGAATCAACACGTCATTACACGATTTCAGGACAAATTTTCTTTAGCAGTTCAGACAAATTTTTCCAGTTTTTTGACTTTAATGAAACGATTTCTAAGATTCAGATTGATCTCACTCATGCACATATCTGGGACATTACTTCAGTCAATATGTTGAACACTGTGGTACAGAAATTTAGAGATCAAAATATTCAAGTTGAAATTATGGGGTTAAATGAGGCGAGTAGCACTCTAATTGACCGCTATAATCCGCTTTAACTTTTGATTAAAATAACAGTGAGATCATAGCTGCTATCGTTCCTAGATTTCCAATATGATGGCAGCCGAAAACTAAAAAAATATAGGCAGTACTATGAATACGAATCACTGGTTTATGTGGGCAATATTATCTGCCTGTTTCGCAGCCTTAACTGCCATTTTTGCCAAAGTGGGTTTGCGACAGGTCGATTCTGACTTGGCCACACTCATTCGCACCGTAATTATTGTCTTTGTATTAAGCTTAATAGTTTGGGGATTAGGCAAATGGCAGAATCCCTTGCTGCTTTCAGGCAAAACCTGGTTGTTTTTAACTTTGTCGGCTTTAGCGACTGGCGCATCATGGCTGTGTTATTTTCGGGCATTACAACTCGGTCAAGCCTCGCAAGTGGCACCGATTGATAAACTCAGCGTGGTTTTAGTCACCCTATTTGCTGTTGTTTTTTTAGGTGAACGACCCAGCCTGCAAGAATACTTGGGTATTGTCCTGATTGCACTTGGCGTGCTTACCATTGCATTAAAATAATATGGATCTCCTTCAACATCTTCTAAGCCAATATTTTTATAAAACAATCAATACACACAACTTAACCCCGTTATTTTTTAGGTCTCAACTTCCATTACAGCAGATAATGACGCAACAACAGCATACTTTGCGGTCTTTGTCGCATCTTAAAAATGAAAAAGTTTGACTTGTTAGACTCAGGACTTAAAATACCGCATTCGAATTTTTTACATTTGCCAAAGTTATGTCGAACGATCAATTAGACCCGCAAGTCGTCGAGCTGGACAACTTGAATGAACATCGCGAAATTGTCACTTTTATGCGTCGTTCATCTCCGCTGAATACTTCTCAACGTACTGCGCTTGAACAATATGGTCACCTAATTTTGGAATATCCGGTGGGTGATTTACGTCAAAAGTTTGAATATCCAGAACGCCCTTTAACAGTTGAAATTGGTTTTGGTATGGGCCGTTCACTGGTGCTTATGGCAAAAGCCAACCCTGAACGCAACTATGTCGGTATCGAAGTTCATGTTCCCGGTATCGCGCAATGTGTATATGAAGCCGGTATCGCGGGTATAACCAACCTACGTTTACTCGATGCCGATGCCATCCAAGTGCTTCGTGAAATGCCTGACAACAGCATCAATGCTGTACAGCTTTATTTTCCTGATCCTTGGCAAAAGAAACGTCATTTCAAACGTCGTTTCGTATCGCATGACCGTATGCCACTGGTTGAACAAAAACTGGAAATGGGCGGTACTTTTCACTCGGCTACAGACTGGGAACCGTATGCTGAATGGATGCTGGATGTATTGGATAATCGTCCGAATCTTGAAAATATGGCAGGTAAAGGCAACAGCTACCCTCGCCCTGACTGGCGCCCACAAACTAAGTTTGAACGTCGCGGTCTAGAGGAAGGTCATAAAATTAATGACTTCCTGTTCAAGAAAATTAAATAAATTTAACCGATACCTTAAAATGGCTCATCAATGTATGGGCCATTTTTATTCTTAAACTTTAATCTTTTACAGCCATATAACCTTGATACAATAAAATTTGGGTAAAACGTTCTACAGTATTAAAATCACAAAATCTGAGCTGCTTAAATGTTTCCTGTTCCGAGAGCGGATAAAAGTCATCATCTAAACGTTCAAGCATGGCTGCTGCTTGTGAGGTCGTCAATCCATTTGCCTCACATAGATTTTTCAGCACGCCTAAATCCTGAGCTGATTTTACTTTGGTCAGATCAAAAGTAATCAATATTCCCTGAGATTTTAGCCGTGAATAAATGGCTTTAAAGAAGTGAGGCTTATCTGAATAATTCACAAAATGTGTGACCAGAATAGAAAGTGCCGCATCATAAGCTTGACCTGATTTCAACTGATCCACATTTCCGTATATAAACTCTACCCGATGCGATGCATTTAAGGTCTGTATATGCTGTTTAGACTTTTCCAGCATGTTGGCTGATAACTCGGTTGCAGTAAAAGTCCAGTTTGGAAACAGTTGCAATAAATACCCCAGTTCATGCCCAGTACCACAGCCAACAATCAATACATGTGCATAGTCATCAACATACGTTTTCAACAAGGCTTTGATTTGCTGATGCACCACATCATAACCGGGAATTAACTTGCGAATGTGCACATCATATCCATCGACCACATACTGACTATTAAAATCCTTTGCCATAAATACATCCTTGTTTTATTCATTCTTCAAGTATATTGATTTAATTTTAAACGACTACTTTTGCTGATGCGATTGCAAAATCTGCTGGCTCATCAAACTATAAATATTTTTCAAATCATCCCGGTTTGCATCTTGTAGCATCTGCTGGTGCATAGCCAAAATGTTCTGATCGCCTCGCATTGCCGGTCCGGTTTGCATCTGTTTGGGATCATGCTGTACTGCTTTATGGGCAGTTTCTAAAATCAGGGGATACAGCAGAGAGAAATCGACCTGCTGGGCATCAACTACCTGTTTCGCCATATCATAACAATAATTGCTGAAATTACAGGCAAAAACAGCAGCCAAATGCAAGCTTAAACGCTGTGCTGAAGTATATTGATAAACACGTTTGCTGAACTGATTGGCAAGCTCGGTTAAAATAGCCAGATCATTTTCAGACTTCGCTTCGACAAATAACGGTGTTTCCGCCCAGATAATGTCCCGATCTAAACTAAAGGTTTGTAAAGGATAAAATACGCCTGCACGTGCATGGACTTTTGCTAGAACCTCAATATCAGTACTACCCGAAGTATGCACAATCAGAACATTAGGTAATTGTTGATGAACGTCTGCGATGACTGAAGCAATGGCTTGATCACTTACCGCAATCACCATCAAATCAATTTCAGGATCTATTTCTGAGATGTTCACCGTTGCAGTTGCACCCACTTGCGCCGCTAAAGTCTGTGCAAACTCTAAACTGCGATTATAGATTTGAACAATTTGATGATACTGACTTAAGGCATGAGCCAAATGATGGACCACCCGTCCTGCTCCAATAAAACTAATACGCATATATCTGTTCACAATTTTCAATTCACCACAGCATGCCAATAAAAAAAGCACGAATCAATTTGTTGTTTTCTAAATATCAGTTATAGAGTGGGCCGAGTTAAAAATGAGTTATATAGAAAATAAATTTACTCTACAGTTCTCATAAAAAATCTCTGCTTTTACACAGAGATTTTTTACATCTCATTATTTACGGTTTAATTACTGTTGCTTTACGCCATCTTCATCTACTTCACGAACAGTGCCTGTTTCTGTATTTAACACTTCAAACTCGATACGACGGTTTTTAAACTGACCTTCTGGCGTTGCATTATCTGCCACGGGCTGTTCCGAACCATAACCAACCGCTTGCAACTGTGCTGGATCGACACCCTGTTTCACCAGATAATCGACAACGGCTTGTGCACGTTTTTGTGATAATGCTTTATTAGATTGCGCATTCCCGACTGCATCAGTATGACCTTTTACCGTCAAATGTACTTGGGAGGCTCGTTTAATCAAGGCAGCAGCTTGATCCAGAATTGATTTATTCGCATCCGGAATAGCTGTACTGGCTGTGTCAAAGTTGATAATTTGCATATTCAGAGCAGTGGCTATATCTAATGCACGAATTTGATCGGGATTAATTGCTGCCAAAGCTTTTTCTGCATTGGTATTGCCGGTATTGACTGCTGTATCGGTATCAACAGCTGTAGAGCTGGCAGTCGCTGCAGCTGCTTGCGTAATCACCGTCATATTTCTAACCAGTGGCTTAATTTTAGTCGCCAGTTGTTCTGCATCTGCAGGATTCGCAGTCTGAATAGAAAGCTGATCCCCCATCCAGATTAACGAGGCATTAGGAACTCCTTTTACCAGTTTCAATACACTTGGAATGGCATCTTGATCAATAAATTCTGTATGGTAGCCTGCATTCGTTTCAACGCCACAACCGATGTTATGATTAAAAATTTGCTTGATTTCTTTTTGCAAAATATCGATATAACCTGCATTGCCAGAATATAACTGGCATGTGGTTAAATCTCCTGTCGAACCGGTATTGAGTTGCAGTTTTGCTGGCTCACTGGTGACAGTCTGTGCAGGCACACCGCTTGCAGGCTCAGTTTCTCTTTTATCTGAACACGCTCTAAACATCAATGCAAGCAGTCCGGCCAAAATAATAAAACCAATCAGTGGCAATAAAAAATTCGATTTCTTTTTTTCTTCTACCACAACATGCGTTTCAGGGGCTTGATGTAAAGAATGATCTGATGCCAGACCTACTCCTAAAGCACTTAAAAGAGCGGGTGCCCAATGTGGCAAGGCACTCGACACTGCCGGCCAATGCGTTTCAATCAAATGCACAATGGCACTTGGCTCAGGAGAACCCGCTTCAGTTTCTAAAAAATTTAATGTCGGTGCTATAGAATGATTCAAGGTAGATTCAATTGCTCCAGTCGGAACCGTTCCTGAAACCTGTTCTAAAAACTCCTGCTTTAAACCGGGATTTGTTGAAAATACGTCGCTTAATCTCGGGTTTAATTGGCTCTGTAAATTTCCAATAAGTTGCGGCTTAGATTTAAAAATTGACAATAGGATGGGGAAAAAATTGCTTAATGCCTGACTCTTCTCGCTGAGATATTCCGTTTCACCCTCAAGAACAATCGCAGATACTTTCTGCTTGAGTAAATCAACCAAATTAATATTCATCTCTTATTCTCGTTTTATCATATACATTTTAAGTTTATCTGCTTGTTTTTTAGACAGTGTAATTAATTGTATTGTTTAAATAACATTATTTTTTAGCCATAAAAAAGCCAGCCGAAGCTGACTTTTATAAATCATAAAAAAATATTAAATCAATTAAGCCACAAAAGTTTGAACCACTTTACCTACAACTTTTTGGTTAATGAGCGGCGTATTTTTACCTTGTGAAAGGATTGACTCTTTTGAGACCACCCATTCAAGCTTAGGATCAACCAACGCCCAACCCGATTCCTCAGCCCAGCGATTAACCATATTGGCTACTTTTGCCGGTGCAAGCGTGACTTTTTCAACCCACTCTAAAGGCTCAAATAGTCCTTCATTAATCAATTGAATACCAAATGCAACATAGGTATCAAAAGCAGTTATACCCGGTTGTGTTTCAGCAAAGGGAGCTAGTTTTGCAGAACTGCTGAGTGGTTCATGATGGGTACAAATGGCATCAATTACTCCATCTTTTACGCCCTGACGGAGGAGCAATTTATCTTTTTCAGCACGGAATGGTGGGCGTACATGTGCCAAAGAATTAAAACCATCGGTTAAGCTTTCGGTTAAGTGCAATTGATGCATGGCCACATCCGCAGTCACCGGCAAACCTTTGTCTTTGGCAATTTTGATCAATTCAACAGATGCACCGCAAGATAACAACCCAAAATGTGCACGCACTTTGGTTGCTTCAATCATAAGCAAATATTTTGCAATTGCGACGGTTTCAGCCAATGCCGGAATCGTAGGCAAGCCTTGGCGTGAGGCAATAAAGCCTTCATGCGCACAGCCATCTTTAGCAATTTGATGTTCTTCCGCATAGAACACCACAGTCATGCCTAAGCCTGCTGCATATTCCAGGGTACGGATTACCACATCATCATCCGCAAACGGCGCATTGGCATTCGAAACAGCCGTACAACCGCCTTTTTTCAAGCCTGCCATGTTTGCAGGCTGTTTGCCTTGCAAACCTTGTGTTTGTGCACCAATTACTTGTAAATAAATACCGCCATCCAGCATGGCTTTTTCAACCAGACCATGAATCAAGGCACCATTGTCTTGCACAATCGGTTTTGAGTCTGGCGGAGTAAAGACATGCAAAATGCCATTTTCACGCGCGGCCTTTCCTTCAGATTTCAAAGTGCCATGCTGTTGCTGACCGGGTTCACGTAAACGTGCACACAAATCGACCATGGTTGGCATCAACCACTGACCTTGACCATCAATGCTTTCACTTACCTGATCTGTTTCTGAAACCAGTTTGCCGTTTTCAATAAATACTGTTTGTACGCGATCCGTTTGCTTGATTGGGTCGAGGACACGGACATTTTCAATTTTTACAATACTCATGACTTTACCTTATCCCGCAATCGCTTCAATTAAACCTTTTTCCTGTAACTGACCTTGCATAGACAGCGCCAGTACTGCCATACGTACAGCAATACCATTGGTCACTTGCTGCAAAATGACCGCTTGCGGGCCATCAGCAATACTAGAATCAATTTCTACACCACGATTCATTGGACCCGGATGCATGACGATGCAATTCGGTTTAGCCATGGCCAAACGCTCTTTATTCAAGCCGTACATTTTGTAGAATTCGGCTTGTGACGCCAGCGCTGGAGAATCAATACGTTCATTTTGAATGCGTAAAGTAATAATCACGTCGCAATCTTTAATCCCGGCTTCCATGTCATTGAACAGACGAACATCTTCTCCATATTCTTCAAAGCCATAAGGCAGCAAAGTATTCGGTGCAATCACCCGAATGTCTTTACAGCCTAAAGTTTGCAATGCCGCCACATCTGAACGTGCCACACGTGAATGTTTAATATCACCAATAATGGCCACACTTAAAGCTTCGAATGGCTTTTTAGTTTCACGGCGGATGGTCAGCATATCCAGCATCGCTTGAGTTGGATGCGCATGCCGGCCATCCCCTGCGTTAATGATGGCTACATCCGGGCAAACGGTCTGTGCAATAAAATGTGCTGCACCTGAAGATGAATGACGAACCACGAAAATATCGGCTGCCATTGCTTCAAGATTCCACAAGGTATCTCGTAAAGTTTCACCTTTTGAAGTGCTTGAACGTGCAATATCAATGTTTAGTACGTTGGCTGATAAACGTTTTGCCGCTGCTTCAAAAGTGGTACGCGTACGGGTCGAGTTTTCAAAGAACAAATTCATGACCGTACGCCCCTCTAATAAAGGTGTCGTTATCAGTTGATTTTGATCATTAAAAAAGGAATTGGCTGTATCAAGAATTTTGGTCAGGGTTTCTTTTGAAAGACCATCAATGGTCAAGAAATGTTTGAGATTACCCTGTTGATTGAGTTGAATCTGGCTCGGAGTATGCAATGCCGCCAAGTGCATGAGAGATTCCCGTTCAGTTAAGTTGAACTATTATACAGATATTCCCCTACCGTTGGCAGTTGAACTTTTCAGCATTTGACTCATTTTTGTGCAGCAGAAAATTTATTGATTAAAAGTAAGCGATTAGTTTTACCAATTTCTCTGTTTCAATACCTGCTTTGGTTAAATTCAGTGGATGAATCGTGGATTAAAATTAGGCTTTAAATCAACTGGAGTATTTAAAGCCTAAAAAAATTAACGCAATGCACCAATATAATGATGTGACACTTGAGCACGATAAATTTCTTCTTCAGTTATTTCTGCTTCATAGATATCCTCTACTGTTTCATTCATCTCAATTTGATTAGCTGCAACGTTCATCACCATTAAAGAACGTAAACGTTCAGCTTGGCGTTGTAATTCTGAATCATTCGTAGACACCGCAACATCAATCACATATTTGGCATATGCCTGATTTTCCACCAGATACATAACATCTATTACTCGCCCACTCACACGCCTTAATCGGGTATACAGCAGTGTCGCAATAGAAAAAGCTTCAGCACGGTTCAAAAAATCATTTACAGTTGTGTCTTCCATTCAGTACCCCTTTCAAATCAAAAATGATGATAAATAGCAGTTATAGTCAAAATCACTTAACTCATAACCAATAAAGGAGTTTTATCAGCAAAATACATACCAGTTATCTAAGCTTCATCAATAAAAACCATCTATTTGTCCATCTAGCGCTGGCTTTGCTCTAATTTAAAAACTTTTAAGCATTAAAATACGTTAAAATAATAGATTGCTTAGCTGCTTTTGGAAAATTTGCATGAATTCGAAACTACGTCTTTCTACATACTGGGTCACCTGTGCAGATGGACTTGAAACCTTACTCCAAGAAGAAGTGGAAGGTTTGGGTGTTCAAAATATTGAACGCTTTCCGGGACGTTTAGTTTTCCAAGGCACGCTAGAAAATGCATACCGTATTTGTATGTGGTCACGTTTAGCCTCTCGCGTACTTACGCCTATTCATACCCATGAATTGGAGTTCACTCATGATGCACGTGACGTGGCTGAAGAATTGTATGAAGGTGCAATGAACTTTGACTGGTCACTCATTTTTGCACCACAAAGTACATTTGCTGTGCGTTTACACGTCGAACGCGACATTAAAGTAAACAGCCAATTCGCAACTTTACGTGTTAAAGATGGTGTGGTTGACTCGTTTATGGAAGCGGTCGGAAAACGTCCAAGTATTGATATTAAACAACCTGAAATCACCTTATATGTGCTCGCAGGTAAAACTCAGCATACCTATTGCCTAGATTTATCAGGTGATTCTTTACATAAACGCGGCTATCGTCATTTCATGACCGATGCCCCAATTAAAGAAAACCTTGCTGCCGCAATTCTGCAAAAAGCTAAATTAGTAGAACGTCATCCAGACATTATTTTAGATCCAATGTGTGGTTCAGGTACCTTCATTATTGAATCACTGATGATGCTCACCGATCGCGCACCTGGTCTAGTTCGCCGCTTTGGTTTCAACGGCTGGAATGGGCACAACCATGAATTATGGATGTCGATTAAAGCGGAAGCTGCTGAACGTCATCAAGCTGCTATAGAAAAACCATTACCGCAATTCTATGCTTATGATGCTGATTGGGAAGCCGTTAAGGCCACCAAGCAAAATATTATTGCAGCCGGTTTTGAGTCTGTACTCGATCAAATCAAAATTGAAGAACGCACCCTTGCCGATTGGCCTGATTTCCACGCTGAAGGAAAAACCTCATTCATCGTCACCAACCCACCATATGGTGAGCGTTTAGGTGAAAAAGCTTCTAACCGTGCTTTGTATTTAGGTTTATCCGCGCTTTTACAAAAGAACTTTCCGAATCAATATGCTGCGGTGATTGCTGCACAAGTTGAACAGGCCGATGTACTGGCATTCAATGATCCGCAAATTCTGCGGTTAATGAATGGTAAACTGCCGATTTACATCCGTTTCGGTACGATCAAACCAGCCACTGTAAGCCAGCCGTTTCTTGCTACTTGGCAACCGCAACAGTTTGAGCCAATTGAAGGTGCTGAGGACTTTACCAACCGTTTGCAAAAAAATATTCAAGCCTTGAAAAAATGGGCAGTTAAAGAAAATATCTATTGCTTGCGTTTATACGATGCCGACTTGCCTGACTTTAATGTGGCAGTGGATTTGTATGGTGATCGTCTGCATGTTCAAGAATATGCACCACCAAAAACCATTGATCCAGAAAAAGCAAAAAAACGTTTTAATCTGGCTTTAGCTTCTATTCGTGCAGTCACTGGTTTAGGTCGTGATGCGATCTTTATTAAAACCCGTGCCCGTCAGGAAGGTAAAACTCAGTACGAAAAACAAAGTACGGCTTCTAAACGCTTTATCGTTCAAGAAGGCAAAGCTAAAATTTTAGTCAATTTAACTGACTACCTGGATACCGGTTTGTTCCTTGATCATCGTCAAATGCGTCTGCGTATTGCCGCTGAAGCCAAAGGCAAACACTTCTTGAACTTGTACAGCTACACCTCTACTGCCAGCTTACATGCAGCTTTAGGTGGTGCAGCAAGCACCACAAGTGTCGATTTATCCAACACCTATCTGAATTGGTCAAAAGAAAACTTTGTACTTAATGGTTTGACGGTTGATCATGCTGATGAACAACATCAATTCTTCTCGAGTGACTGTTTTGAATGGTTAAAAGAAGGTCATGAACAATATGATCTGATCTTCATTGACCCACCAACATTCTCAAATTCGAAAAAATTCTACGGTACTTTTGACGTACAACGTGACCATAATTCATTGCTTAAACGTGCCATGAACCGTTTAACCACTGAAGGCACCTTGTACTTCTCGAATAACTATCGTGGTTTTGAGATGGATGAAGAAGTTCAGGCCATGTTTGATGTGCAAGAAATTACCAGTGAAACCATTGGGCCAGATTTCAAACGCAATACCAAAATCCATAAAGCATGGAAAATTAAGCATCATCCAGTCTAATGATGCTTTGCATGAAATAATACACCTTAAGATGAAACGCGCTTTAGCGTTTCATCTCAATCTTAATAATTCATTCTTAAATTATCGGATTGATTCACCGAGTCAAATAAGCGAATAGTGGATTTAGTACTGGCTTTTTTTCATTTACCATTAATTGTTCAGCCGCTTTTTTTCTTCTGCATCTGATAATCAGTTAATGCTGTTTCTTCTATATTCTGTTCTTTAATTTCTTGCTTGTTCTGATCAATCAACGCCTTATTTTCTTTTTTTGCTTCTCGATCAGTTTTAATACTATTTCGAGCACGCTGAATACTCTCAGTATCCAGATGCTTTGAATCGCTTATTTATTCTGATAATTTATGATCCGCTAATGGAACTTCTGCATAAAACCATGAACCTATCACCAGCAAAAGACTGATAGTCCCTAATTTCTTTTCGTGACAGTCTATAAAAGCTTTTATTATTGTTTCTCTTCATGATGAATTGCCCTTTTTTATTAGTCAGCATGAACGCTAGCAATTTTTATATACAACAATCAGCTTTCGGTATTTACCGATATGCTGCAATTAAAAAAGCTGCTCTTTTGGCAGCTTTTTTTGTTTGAAAATCTATTTTAATTTAAGAATTTCTTTTCGCCATATTTATATTCTATTCCTATCTTTAACACATCACCATCTCGTTTGGCTTGCATCGCTTGCTGCATACCATTAAGCATTTGTTCAAGCTCTTGATCAGAAAAAGTTTTACCGCCTTGTTGCAAGTAGTTACCCATCAGGGTTTTCATGATTTGTTTATCATATTCAATATTCGCCTGATACTCGACCAAACTGGGCGCCATTTTAACCAAGCTAGCAAATGAAGATTGATGACCCGGCATAACCTTTCCATTCAAGCTTGCTTTGGCATAACCCTCACCCAACTTGATCTGATTATTTTGCGATTCAAAGATAAAACCTTCATTTATAATAGATAAAAAGCTGTCCGCCAATTCTTGCGATAATTCATCTTTAGCTACACATACTTCACTATTCTTTTCCAATAAATCAAAGAAAGTCTGTATTTTTTGCTTATTTAAAGCCTTCAAATTGAAATTCATTTGCAACTTGTGAAAAGTCGGGATTTTGGGCATCACTACTTCTTTAATATTTAGTTGAGTATCAAAATTTACTGTGTGCTTATCAATATCCGTATTCATCACTAAAGCAAAATCTTTAAACTCCCCACTCCCCAATTGCCTTACATTTCGATCAGTACGTTTGATCGAAGCAATATTCAATTGGGTTTTCCCAGCATCAAAAGTAGAATTCAGGCCTTGACTCGTTTCAAACGCAACTTCTCGCATCTCTAAGTGACCCAGTTTATCGCTCACCGTCATATTGGGTATTTCAAGTTTGGCATTCAGTATTTTTAATTGATTGTCTTTGGATTTTGCATCTAATTTAAAAGTCATTGGATCAATTCGGGTTTGTATATCCGCATCATTTTTTTCAAAAACCGGAATCGTTAATGAGGAATGCACTACACCCAACCAGTCAATTTTGGTCTGGGCATTTAAAGGCTGCTTGAGCATTCTTTGAAAAGCTTCATTGCCTTGCTGTAAATGAATTTTCGATTCAATATGATAACCATTCCAGCTTCGTTTAATTTCATCCGTTCCTGAAAGCATCAAAACATCTTTAGGTTTACATGGATCGAAGTTGAATTGAGCAGTCCAGTCTGCAGAACCCTGCATCGCTCCCATATTAAAATTTTTATATTGAATCGAAACTAGATTGTTTTTTTGATTTTGCTGATAATACGAATTTAAACTTTTATCAGCATACAAATTCCCTCCTATTGCAGCCGTTGCCAGCACAACCAGACCACCCAATCCCCAAATTAATTTTGCCATCATATGTCTCATTTTCTGTTTATTTTGCGAACAAGTATAAATTAAAAAATGAGAATTAATATAGTTTTTTCAACTTACTATTCACAACTAATCACATTATATGATTGGGTCATACCAGATAGTAATTAAATGCGTCCTACTTCAAAATAGCTAATTTTATTATGATCAAAAACGTCATAAGGATTGGCTTTAAAGCTATGAAAATAATGTTTGGCTTGAATCACATGAGATGTAGTATTGCGCATCCAATGGATACGGGGGTCTTTATTTGCCAAGGTTATACAAAAAGCTTGTTTACGACGTAGCTTAGTCTGCTGCTTCGCATGGAAAATCAGACTGGCAAACACCCCCTGTTTCTCGGGATGGCATAAGGCGCTATGAATCATCAGATATTCAAAAGCATCATTCTTTTTGGGTAAAGATAAAACTCCTCGCATACCTGCATAGAGATTATAAAAAGGCTTAATCAGTTTTAAAGGTCGAGAATAATCAACCACACGCGTTTGCTTAAATGGCTTTTGATTCCATAAACCATACAAACCGATCACCTGATTGTGCTGATCATACATGATATAGAAATCCTGAATATTCATACCTAACCAAAATGGATGATTTGATTCTGCCAAACCTGAAAAGTCATAATTAGGTAAAAAATTATAATGCTGTTTCATGGTTCGGATAAATGTATTGGCTTCACCTACATGACCACTATTCATCTGCTGAAAACGATAGTGTGCAAACTGTTTAGGTTGTTCTGCTTGTGACACGGTAAAGGTACGAATATCGTCATAATGAAATGGCAATGGAAAACCTTTACGCTGATGGTGCAAAATATTACATGCGACGGTATTGTCTTCCAACACCACACTTTCGAAAATAGTATCTAGAGGAATGCTGTCGTAAACATAATCCATCAGCAGACGCAACACTTTATTGCCGCGGTGCATAGGATGCAGACGTAAATCCGCAACATAACGCAATCCTTCTGCTTGACCATTGATAAAACAATCACGCCGACCTAGATTCATCATCCCGACCACTTGTGCCGGATTTTCCTCAGGCACAACCAACTTGATGTCTGGACGATTGTACTGTGCATGACTGGCAGCAAGATAACTTGGATAACGCTCAAAAGCCAAAATCATCCCATTACTCGGCATGGTTTCTGCGATCAATTGCACCAGTTGCTCATCATCTGCCTCTGTAGCGGAGCGCACCAAAAAATTCGCTTCGTTTTTCGAACGATAAATCTGGTTGTCATTATCGCGTGGTACATACAATAGGTTTAAGCTCATACAGTTCTACTCAAATTTATTTAAATTATTTTTGTTTTCATTTTTTTTAATGGCTCGGGTTTGATATTGCCTTCTATCATCCCATTATGCATGGCTAGGGTTTTGTAATAATGCCATGCATCCTCAACATGTTTAATTTCCGGTTCATCAAGCTGTCCCAAATTTCTGGCAAGCTCGTAATGAAAATTCTCTTTTAATAATTCATCCAATTCTCTAGCCGAAGGTTGCTTGGTGAAATCTCCTTCACTTAGTAAAACATAGTGCGGTTTTTTAATTTCACAAAACTCGATTCCTAATAAACTAACTGGGACATAATCCTCTTGCTGAAATGTCGTTAATACTTTCTGAGCGACCATTTGATCAATTTTTTCACCAACCAAATCGACTGTCATTTTGCGACCTAAAAACAAAAAGCATGGAACTTGATGATAAAAACCAGTGACTTCAAGCTCATCATCAATTATATATCTGACCAGTCCAGAGCCCGTAGTGATGACAGGACTCACAATATCGCCAGCCTCAAGTTCCCATGAAGGTAGAATTTGACCTGTTTCTAAACGTAGAAATTCATAAAAATGCGACTGATAACTTAGAGGAAAGCAATTATTAAACGGAATCGTGACTACACCTTCTGTTGCCCACAAACCCTTGCCCTCAAAAGCAACATTTGCTACACGCTCTTGTAAGTTTTTTGCCCAACGCTGAGCACTGGCGGTATCCCAACTGGAAATTAAGGTTAATTTAGACCAAAGCTTTTTCCAGGCGGTTGGATCGGTTAAATCCAGACGTTGCAATTTATAACTCTGTTCAGATGATTTTGGCGCCTTTAAGTATTTTAAACTCTGACGTTTCCATTGTCCCGTTCTCAACACTTTTACAATTTCATTTTGATGCTGTTCAATCACCTCCAATAATTGCAGTGCAAAAGTAGGACTCCAGATGGAAATCATGCCTAAATTTTTATCTGCCACCAGAAATACAGCCGTTGCAAACATGGCATCTTCTGCGGACTCAGCAAGGGCGATTTCAGCTGGCACAGATTGAGTAATCTTGCTTAAAATACGTTTTGAGATATTTAGTAATGCACTATCATCATTAAGATTACTGTTTTCTAAAAGTTTACGCTGGCTTTCTGGTAACCAGGACACGGACCAATAATGAGTTGAATTCTTTAATTGTGGATATTCCCGATATAAATTCGTCAACCATAAACCAATCGCTGCATCTAACTCATTTAAAAAACTTTGTGTATAGGGAATAAATTTCAGTGCTTCACTTGAACCACTGGTCGGTTGAAAGCGAATAATTTTCTCAGATCCTAAAGAGTTTGTACCACTTTGGCGAGACTGTTCAATTTTTTCTTTCCAATGGCTATATCGGGTAAGTGGATATTTTTCTATGAACTGCTCATAACTCAAACTTTCTGAAGTATTGTGCTTTAAAAACTGCTCCAACTTTTGACGTTGCACAGTTTCTAAATCATTCGCTTGCTGCCGATAACGCTGAAACGCTTTTCGGCAGGCGAATTCCAGTATTTGATGCGAGGCTGAAAGCAGCAATCCCATAATTATGCTACCTTCGAATCCGAATTCGCAGCAATATGAAGTGGACGCTTTCGCGGCTGCATACTCTCAACTTTACCCACGCTCATATTTTTAGTCATGAAGCGACTAATAAAGCGGTATAAATCACTCCAGCGCAGCTCGCCAATACATGGCAACTCTGTACCGCTTACCCATGTCGGATTTTTATCTTCAAAAAATGCAATTTTGGTATTTTTCTCACGCAATTCTTTAGTAATGGGTGCAACATCGTCTTTAAGTGGCTGGTAGTCTTCCCCAAAATTTAACAGACCTGAAGATTGATCATAATATTCAGCAAAATACTGACGACAATAAGAGTCGACATAATCTTGCAAATGCGGATGTTTGTCACCGTAATGCGGATAATAACTGTAATAATTATTCGCTAGCAGCAGATAGGTTTTAAAGCCTTTGGAAATCAAGATCCAGTAGATTGGCTTCAGAGGATAGCGCATTTTAAAACTGACAATATAGCGATACATGGCACGGGTTAATGCACGATTCCCCCAATACTCTTGTTCAATAATAGTGTCACCGCTAAAAAAAGCATGCCGGGCTTTACCGTTAACCACGAAATCACGTTCCATAACCGTAGAGAATCCTACGATTTGTTTGTTTTTAGGTTCTATAATAAAGAAAACACCAGTTTTTTCTAAAAAATCACGTTCAAATATTTCATAGCGGGTATTGGCATAATATTTTTGATAAATACCATACATACGCCTGAGTTCTTGAATTGTTACTTGACTACATTTTTTATATGCACTATAAGGCTCATTTTTGAGCAGACGAATCAGCTTAAATTCGATCATGATTACTATTCCATGTAACCTTCTCTCAGGAAGGCAATATTGTTTTTGTTTTAACTGATTTTTATACAAGTGTATTTATATAAAGCGACGCTATTTTATGATTTAAAAAGTTGAGAAATCAAATAAAGTCAGATGAATTTTACAAAAATACGATAAACGTTAATAAGAAAAAACCCAGCCGAAGCCAGGTTTTTTATCTTTCAGTACAATCAAGTGATTAACTTAATTTCATTTTTTCAAACTCAAGATGACCATTTTCACCTTTAATCAAAATAGTATCACCCGGTAAGAAATCTCCGCTCAAGATTTTTTGAGCCAAGGAATTTTCAACCTGTTGCTGAATTGCGCGTTTAAGTGGTCTTGCCCCATACACAGGATCAAAACCAGCTTCAATCAACTGATCAAAAGCACTATCATCGACTGAAAGACGCATGTCTTTTTCGCTTAAACGTGAACGTAGACGATTCAACTGAATATCGGCGATACCACGAATTTGAGCTTTTTTCAGTGAATGGAATACCACCAGTTCATCAATACGGTTAATGAATTCTGGACGGAAATGTTGCGATACAGCTTCCATTACAACGGTACGAACTTCTTCATCGGTTGCATTATCCCCTAATTCGCGTACATCTTGCGAACCTAGATTAGATGTTAAGACGATAACTGTATTTTTAAAATCGACCACACGCCCTTGAGAGTCAGTCAAACGGCCATCATCCAGCACCTGTAGCAAGATGTTAAACACATCCGGATGGGCTTTTTCTACCTCATCAAATAAAACCACACTATAAGGTTTACGACGCACAGCTTCGGTTAATACCCCACCTTCCTCATAACCCACGTATCCTGGAGGTGCACCGACCAAACGGCTGACAGAATGTTTCTCCATGAATTCACTCATGTCGATACGAATCATGGCATCATCACTGTCAAACAAGAAGTTTGCCAAAGCTTTGGTCAATTCTGTTTTACCCACCCCTGTCGGTCCCAGGAACAAGAATGAACCACTTGGACGATTCGGATCAGATAAACCTGCACGTGAACGACGTACTGCATTCGATACCGCAACAACAGCTTCATCTTGTCCAACCACACGGTTGTGTAAGAAGTCTTCCATTTGAAGCAGTTTTTCACGTTCGCCTTGCAACATTTTCGCCACTGGAATACCGGTTGCAGCACTCACCACTTCAGCAATTTCATTTTCAGTCACTTTGGTACGAATCAGTTTCGGCTCTTCATTATTTTCCTCAGCCACTTCTTCAGTTTCCAAACGTTTTTGCAACTCGGGAATCACTCCATATTGCAAACGGCTTGCTTCAGCCAAATCACCTTCACGCTGTGCTTTTTCAAATGCGGTACGGGCTTTATCCAATTCCACTTGTGCCTGACTAGTACCTTCAACCAATCTTTTTTCAGCAATCCACTGTTCTTCCAGATCGCTATATTCACGCTGAACTTCTTCAATCTGTTTTTCCAGATGTGAAACTTCAGCTTTACTGACTGAATCCTCATCCTGTTTTACCGCTTCTAACTGCATTTTCAACTGGATTAAGCGACGGTCTAAACGATCCAGTGGCTCAGGTTTTGAGTCAATTTCCATTTTGATTCGCGATGCTGCTTCATCAATCAGGTCAATGGCTTTATCGGGTAATTGACGGTCTGTAATGTAACGGTGCGACATTTTCGCAGCCGCGATAATCGCTGAATCCAGAATCTGTACGCCATGATGGGTTGCGTATTTTTCTTTCAAACCCCGTAAAATCGCGATGGTGTCTTCTACACTCGGTTCATCGACTAATACTTTCTGGAAACGACGCTCTAGCGCAGCATCTTTTTCAATAAATTGACGATATTCATCTAGCGTGGTTGCCCCTACACAATGCAGTTCGCCACGTGCCAATGCAGGTTTCAGCATATTGCCTGCATCCATAGCCCCTTCACCTTTACCTGCACCCACCAGGGTGTGTAATTCATCAATAAAGAGGATAACCTCGCCTTCATATTTGGCCAGATCTTTAAGAACTGCTTTTAAACGTTCTTCAAATTCACCGCGATATTTTGCACCTGCCAGTAACGACCCCAAGTCCAAAGATAGAACGCGTTTACCTTTTAAGCCTTCTGGCACTTCACCATTGACAATCCTCTGTGCCAAACCTTCGACAATTGCAGTTTTACCTACCCCCGGTTCACCAATCAGCACAGGGTTATTTTTGGTACGACGTGACAGAACCTGAATGGTGCGACGAATTTCTTCATCTCGCCCAATCACAGGATCCAATTTGCCGGACATGGCACGTTCAGTTAAATCAATGGTGTATTTATTGAGTGAATCACGTTGATCTTCGTGGGTATTACTCATGACTTTTTCACCACCTCGAATATTTTCAATTGCTTTGCGTAAACCTGCTGAGGTTACACCGACACTATTCAGTAAAGTTTTAGTTGCGCCAGTTTCAGCCAGACTCAACAACACCCAATCGGTTGATAAAAACTCATCCCCGGCTTTTTGTGCATAGCTATCGGCTAGATTTAAAGCACGTACCGCTTCAGGATTTAAATTGATATCCCCAGTCGGATTAGCAATGGTCGCTGTATCATTCAATGCTTGTTGTAGCTTGGTCTGAAGATCTCGCAGATTTGCCCCGGCTTGTTGTAACAGGCTGATATTGGCAGGCTCTTGCAAGAGCACCGATAAAATGTGAATACCTTCTATAGCGGTATTGTCTTTACCTATGGCCAGCGATTGAGCATCTGATAAAGCTTGCTGCAAGCGATTTGTAAATTTTTCAAAACGCATTCTTATTTTCCTCACAACAAATTTTGTACTTGGATAATAGATGGGAATGGTTTGGTATTTTTCAATATAATTTCTTAAAAAATATTTTAATTTTCAAAGACTAAAGTAATAAAAATAAAACATGAACCTTGGTTATAATATGGGTATGTATCTGTTTTTTTTCAAGCTAAATTTAATATCTTCTGTATCAAATTCTATTTAAAAAATTAGTTTTAGCTAAAATTCTATTATCTAGCTCAATGAATCAATTGGTTTACTCAATTCACTTTAAAACGTCTTGTCTTTCAATGGGTATATTGAACTTAAAGATTGATAAAAATTTTGATGCGTTTAAAAAATCAGAGATGAAATAAAAACAGACTCGCCATTAAAGTTAGGCATTTTTAAAAATGAGGAAATAGAATGAAACTGGATAAGATTTGCAGAATGGCTTTAACTTTTATTTTTGATAAAAAAAATGACAATTCACGCATGAATTGCCATTTTTTTAATTATGCAGCTTCAATAATTTCAAAATCGTGGGTAATTTCAACGCCACCATCCGAGAGCATTTTACTTGCTGAACAGTATTTTTCTGCGGAAAGTTCAACTGCTTTAGCGACTTGTTTTTCTTTGACTGCTTTACCGGTGATCACGAAGTGTAAATGAATTTTGGTAAACACCGCAGGAATGCTATCGGCACGGTCTGCTTTTAACTCACATACCACCCCTGTCACATCTTGTCGTGATTTCTTTAAAATCGTCACAATATCAAAGGAAGCACAACCACCAAGTCCCATTAATATCAGCTCCATGGGACGTGGGCCACGGTTTTCACCACCGTATGCCTCAGCACCATCCATGACAATTTGGTGACCACTTTCTGATTTTGCTTCAAAAGCAACATTCTCTAGCCAATGAACGCTTGTTTGCATTGCAACTACCTGAAAAAAGCTATAAATTTACGAAGTACCTGTACACTAACATAATTTGAGTTGATAAGGAATTTCATCTCTTCTATGTGACAAGTTCATTTTAGGTCTGTGCGATCTATTACTTATCCATATTCGGAAGCGTTAGCATGACTGTAAGCTTTTCACACCTTAGCACCGATGCACTTTCTCCTGGCCAATTACCAGAGTCAGTAAAAGCATTATTAAAACGTGCATATATAAACCGTTACCCAAAACGTACTGCGATTATAGATGCAGGCTCTGAATCAAAATCACTTTATTTGATTTTAAAGGGTTCAGTATCGATTATTTTACGTGAAGATGATGAACGTGAAATCGTGGTTGCGTATTTGAATGCGGGAGACTTTTTTGGGGAAATGGGTCTCTTTGAAGCAAATCCACAACGTACTGCGGAAGTCCGCACACGTGACGTCTGTGAAATTGCTGAAATCACCTATGATAATTTTCATGAATTAAGCAAACAATATCCAGATCTTAGTTATGCGGTATTTGCCCAACTTGTTCGTCGCTTAAAAAATACAACACGTAAAGTAACTGACTTGGCATTTATTGATGTATCAGGTCGTATTGCACGTTGCTTAATCGATCTTTCTTCTCAGCCTGAAGCAATGATTTTGCCTAATGGTCGCCAGATCCGTATTACGCGTCAAGAAATTGGCCGTATCGTCGGCTGCTCACGTGAAATGGTGGGTCGCGTTTTAAAAACGCTTGAAGAACAAGGTATGATCGAAACCGATGGTAAAGCCATTCTTATTTTTGATGTTTCCATTGAAGATGCTAATGGATCTGCTGATGAGTATGACGACGAAGAATAAGTTTTTTATTCTTTCATATTCACGATAAAAGCAAATCTCAGGATTTGCTTTTTTTTTATGCATTGATTTTTATACATACTCTTTCGTAAATTTTATGACAACTTTAAAACTATTCATGATTTAACACTGACATAAAAATCAGTTAGCCTTAAGGCATTATTTAAAATTTCATGATAAAAATTGTAGGATCAACTTCTATGCAACTCAAACCTTTAGCCAACACAGGCATTCTGCTTCCTGAAATTTGTTTAGGTACCATGACCTTTGGTGAACAAAACTCCCAAGCAGAGGCCTTTCAACAACTTGAATATGCTTTAGATCAGGGTTTGTTCTTTTGGGACACGGCTGAAATGTATCCAGTACCACCGAAGCCTGAAACTCAAGGGGCAACCGAAACCATTTTGGGTAACTGGATTGCAGAGCGTGGAAATCGAGATCAGCTTTTTATTGCTTCCAAAATCGCAGGACCCTCACAAGGCGGCAGCCACATCCGTGATGGTCAAACCCGCTTCACAGCCACAGAGATTAGCTCAGCTATAGAGGGTTCTTTAAAACGCTTACAAAGCGATTATATCGACTTATATCAACTACATTGGCCACAGCGCCCCACCAATTTCTTTGGCAAGCTCGGTTATGGCAACACTGAAGCCCATCAAGACACAGAAGTCACCGCTTTAGAAGAAACCTTAAGCGCTTTAAGTGATGAAATTAAAAAAGGCCGTATTCGCTATATTGGCCTATCTAATGAAACCCCTTGGGGAACTATGAAATTCCTACACTTGGCAGAAAAACTAGGTTTAGAAAAATTTGTCAGTGTGCAAAATCCATATAACCTGTTAAACCGTACATATGAAATTGGCATGTCTGAAATTGCCCAATATGAAAATGTGGGACTGCTCGCCTATTCACCTTTAGCTTTTGGTTATTTGAGTGGAAAATTCCGTCATGGTGCGCGTCCAGAAAATGCACGTGTCACACTCTTTTCACGTTTTAGCCGCTATAGCAATCCAGAGAGCGAATGGGCAACCGAACAATATGCACAACTTGCTGAACGACATGGTTTAACCTTGACTCAACTGTCATTGGCATTTATCAAACAGCAGTTCTTTGTAACCAGTACCATTATTGGTGCAACCAACCTGGATCAGCTTAAAGAGAATATTCAAGCCTTTGAAATTGATTTATCGGCAGAAGTTTTACAGGGCATTGAAAATATTCATCGCCAACAGCCAAATCCAGCGCCCTAATTTCATTTTAAGCACTTCTTTAAAATGAAATTAGAAAATTGAAATAAAGAAGTTTTAAAGTGAAAAAGGACTTTTTAATTTCTGATAACTTCAGAATCTTTAAAGCCCTCACCCTTGCGCACTCAGAATATATTCTGAGGATGCTCATCCCATAGGGAGAGGGTATAAAAACTAAAAAAGGATGCTCTAAGCATCCTTTTTTAATGAGCTAAGAACCGATTAACGCTTGTTATAAATCGCTTGAGCTGCTGGCAAGTTTTTACGCATTGCTTCAATACGCTGGCCATTTGAAGGGTGAGTAGACAAGAATGATGCACCACCTGCACCTTCTAGTTTATTCATTTTTTCCCAAAGAGTAATGGCTGCTTGCGGGTTATAGCCTGCACGCGCCATAAGCATCAAACCACCTTGGTCGGCACGACTTTCCAGACTACGTGAAAAGGGCAAACCTACGCCCACTTGGGCACCTAACTGTGCTGCAGCAGTACCCAACTGGCCCACATTACTTCCAGCAGCGCTTAGACCAATGTTCAAAGCCAAGTCAGTTAATGCTTGTTGACCAATTTTATTTTTAGAGTGTTCCTCTAAAGCATGCACCATTTCGTGACCCATGACTGCCGCAATTTCTGCATCAGTCAGGTTCAATTTATTCACAATACCGGTATAGAACACCACTTTACCACCGGGTGCCACATATGCATTAATCTGGTCTGATTTTAGAACAGCCAGTCTCCAGTCAAATTTTTGGCCAGTCTGATTGATTTGATCGCCATAAGGTTTCAAACGCATAAATACAGAATTAATGCGTTTATATGTCGTTGAAGATGTATCTAAAGTTTTATTTGCACTCGCTTCCTGAACGGTTTTATTAAAGCCTTGTGCCGCTGTTACATTTAATGTCGATGAATCTGCCCCTGCCATTTCTGCTACAGTCGTACAGCCTGAAATAGTGATCACGCTAGCCGCACACAAACTTAAAACGAGTTTGCTATTCATTATAATAATCTCCACCTTGAAAACAGATATCAGTTTTAAGCAGATTATATGTAATAGTAGATAAGCTTTAAATTATTATTCCATCCATATTCATATCATTTATGTAACTGTGTCTATTTAACAAACTGAAAAATAAGCCAATAAATAAGACATAAAACATTTAAAACCAAATAGACTTGGCAAAGTGGTTCAATTTTCTGTTCCAGTTGTTGATTTTTTCTTTTAAAAAATAAAATAGCATTTTGAATAAGAATTAATGGCACTAAAATGCAGGCGATAATTACGCTTAAACCAATAAATGCAGTATAGATAATATTCGGATCTTGGGTTTGTGCCTGGATAATCAGCATCGCAATAGTAGGCGCCCCGCCCATGGCAAAAAGTAAGGAATAAAAAATCGTTCCTGAAATATTCTTATGCATCCCGCACAACCTTTCATTTATTTTACGTTTTATATTCTAGCAAGTGCCAGTTATTTAAACAGTATTCTTCGATGCAACTTTAGTCTTGTCAAAATCTCGCACTTATTTAATTGGCACATATATAGAATATTAAATACAAAAAAAGCCCCGCAAATTGCGAGGCCTTTTATCATCGTTATATCAGCTTAAATTAAGCATTAAACGGATGACGTAAAACGATAGTTTCTTCACGGTCTGGACCAGTCGAAATAATATCGATTGGGCATTCGATCAATTGTTCAAGACGTTTTACATAGTTCAATGCAGCTTGTGGCAATTGCTCGATTGATTTTGCACCAAAAGTAGACTCAGACCAACCTGGCATAGTTTCGTAGATTGGTTTTAAAGTTTCAAATGCAAGCGCATCAGAAGAACCGACACAACCCGAATCTGCAGCTTCATAACCTACACAGATTTTCACTTCTTCTAAACCGTCAAGAACGTCAAGTTTAGTCAGGCAAATACCAGAAAGTGAGTTTACATCGACTGAACGGCGAAGAATTTCAGCATCAAACCAACCGCAACGACGTTGACGACCAGTTGAAGCACCAAATTCAGAACCTACAGTACCGAGGTGTTTACCAATTGCATCACCAACATCATTGGCAGCATCGTAAACAAGTTCAGTTGGGAACGGACCAGCACCGACACGAGTCGTGTAGGCTTTAGTAATACCCAATACATAGTCAAGGTGCAAAGGACCAAGACCTGAACCCGAGCTTACGCCACCAGCAGTGGTGTTTGAAGAGGTTACATACGGATATGTACCATGGTCTACATCAAGAAGTGAACCTTGCGCGCCTTCAAACATGATGTTGTCACCGTTTTTACGGTAATTGTGCAATTCTGTAGTTACGTCCACAACCAGTGGAGCAACGACTTCACGCCATTGGTCGCAAAGTGCAAGCACATCTTCTAATTTAACCGCTTCAACACCGTAGTATTGCGTTAACTGGAAGTTATGGTAATCCAGAAGTTCAACAAGCTGAGCTTTAAGATGTTCACCACCACGAACCAGGTCAGCAACACGGATTGCACGGCGTGCAACTTTGTCTTCATACGCTGGACCAATACCACGACCCGTGGTACCAATTTTTGCATTGCCACGTTTCTTCTCACGCGCCTGGTCAAGTGCAATGTGGTTCGGCAAAATTAACGGACAGTTTGGAGAGATGCGTAGACGTTCTTTAACCGGAACACCTTCTTTTTCAAGAATATCCATCTCTTTGATGAGTGCTTCAGGAGAAAGAACAACACCGTTACCAATTAAGCACAATACGTTTTCACGTAAAATACCAGATGGAATGAGGTGTAATACAGTTTTCTTACCACCAACCACAAGTGTATGACCTGCGTTGTGTCCGCCTTGATAACGAACTACCGCAGCCGCTTGATCTGTGAGCAGGTCGACGATTTTACCTTTACCTTCGTCGCCCCATTGGGTACCAAGTACCACAACATTCTTGCCCATAATAGCCTCATTGCATCATGCTGTTAAAATTGAAAACTTGAATTAGTTAATAAAACCAATTCACATCATTAAATCTTTTCGACGGTCCACTCACCTGCCGCATTCACTAATTGATGCGTTGCATGCGGTACCGAGTTTAAACTGTCATTGCCGAGTAATTGAATTACACCAAAGCCTTGTGTACGCACATTTGAAATTGCTTTAAGCAAATCTGCATCTGTACCTTTGGGTGCAACAACTACATTTAAAGCTTTAAATTGACCTGCGCTTAATGCATATAAGTCACACGAAAAACCGGTAGCAGGACGTGCACGACCAAAATGCTCACCAATACCGTCATAACGACCACCTTGAGCCAGCGGTGCTGCACGATTTGGTGCATAGACTGCATACATTAAACCAGTGTGATAATGGTATGAACGCAACTCTACAACATCTATACCAATATGCAGATTTGACCAACGTGACTGAATTTCGATTTGAGTGGTTTTCAAGGCATCAAAGGCTTGCTTGAATGCTTCATCAGCAAAAATTTCAGCACTTAAATTGGCTTGTAATGCGTCTAAATCACTTGAATAGCGACCCAGCGTATAGAAGTCTGCACCAAATTTTAATTCTTGGGTAAATTCAGCAAGTTCAGGTAATGCTTTACGTTGATAAAGGTCGGAAAGATGACTTTCTATATCTTTAGTCAAGCCTGCATGTTTCACCAAGCTACGGAATAGACCGACATGACCCAAATCAAGATGGATCCCTTCTGCTAGTCCTGCTGTTTCAATCAAACTCAACATCACGTCGACCATTTCAACGTCTGCATCAATACTGTCTGAACCGAAAAGTTCTGCACCTAACTGAAGAGGCGCACGTGTGGTATTAAACCCTTGTGGTTTGGTATGTAAAACTGTTCCTGCATAGCAGTAACGCGCCACGCCTTCTACTGGATGTACATGCGCATCAATACGAGCCACTTGTGGTGTCATATCGGCACGCACACCAAGTAAACGACCGGATAACTGGTCGATGACTTTAAAAGTGGCTAAGTCTAAATCTTGATTCGATTCTGAAAGAGAAGATAGAGATTCGATGTATTCGATAAATGGCGTGTACACCAATTGATAACCTCGAGATGCGAGGAAATCTAGTGCGTCACGACGCAAAGTTTCAATCACTTGCGCCTGTTCTGGTAATACATCAGCTACACCATCAGGTAATAACCATGTCTCTGAAATGGGCATGTTGTAAACCTAAATTCTGTCAGAGCGGAAGTTATCCGCATAAAAAAATCGGGAGCACACCCGATTTCTCCTAGTCTAGCACGATAGTTTTAGCTGTGCACCTGACTTTTTCACAAAAACTGGCGGAATACTTATTGTTTAATCAGACAAAAACCTATGATTCGATTAAAGCGTCCCTACAGTTTAAATATAATACTAAATCAGTCCATTATTAGGTTAATGGCAATTCTGTAGTCTGCTTAATCTTCTGTAATGGAATTTCAGTTTTTACATTTTGCAGCCCTGAAATTTTGTTTAAATGATGAATCTGAAACTTACGGTACGCATCCAGATCAGCCACCACAATCCGTAAAAAGAAGTCACAATCCCCTGCCATTAACTGACATTCTACAACTTCAGGCATATCCTGAATCGCATCTACAAACTGGTCGACTGTTTCGGCATCCTGACTTTTTAACCAGATACGGGCAAAAACCGTTAAGCCCAAATTAACTTTAGTGGAATCCACCAAAGCTACATATTTTTCAATAATGCCCTCATCTTCTAACTGTTTCACGCGGCGTAAACAGGGTGAAGGAGACAATCCAATCACTTGCGCTAATTCATTATTTTGCAACTTTCCATTTTGCTGCAAGGCTTTCAATATACGCTTATCAACTTGATCCATTTTGCGCCACCAAAGAATTTAATTTCAAATTAATCATTATTGTTAATTTTTAATGCTCAATTAAAGCTAAATCAAGCTAATTTAAGCGAAAAATTCCACTCCAACCCTTATAAAATACCATTCTTGAAAAACAAACCTTCTCTGCTCAGGTAAAACCGCATGTTGACGTTAAAAAATACCGTTCAAGATTCAACCTATACAAGTGAATATGTTGAATTTAAGCGTGGTGTCAAAACGTCTATCCCCCTACTGCTGGGTATTATTCCATTTGCACTGGTGCTAGGGGCTCAAGCAACACAAAAAGGTTTTTCATTTCTTGAGGTTCCTTTACTCACAGGACTGAACTTCGCCGGCGGTTCTGAGTTTGCTATCCTGGAAGTCTGGACCAATCCACCTAATATCTTAATGCTGATATTTATTACCTTTTTGGTCAACAGCAGACACTTATTGATGGGTGCAAGCTTAGTGCCTTATTTACGCCATTTACCCAATAAAAAAGTTTTTCCTGCGCTGTTTTTTATGGTTGATGAAAGTTGGGCCGTCAGTCTAGCCGATGCGCAAAAGAGACAATCTATCTGGGGTTATCAGCAGGCATTCTGTATGCCCTTTTATGCAGGCTTATGCTTTGCCTTGTATATCATGTGGGTCGGTTTTACCAGCTTAGGCGCAATCATTGGCCCAGTTCTAGGTGACATTAATCGCCTCGGTTTTGATATGGCATTCCCTGCGGTATTTTTAGTGTTATTGCGTGGCATGTGGAAAGGTGTTCGCGCAGCTCGCCCATGGTTGGTCAGTTTAATCACTGCGGCTTTGGCTTTTTTATATTTACCACCAGGCTGGTATGTACCAATCGGCGCAATCTCAGGAATCATCTCTGCTTTCTTTTTAACGGGAGATGAATAATGCTTCACT
Organism: Acinetobacter sp.; assembly: GCA_050285325.1. Classification (GTDB taxonomy): domain Bacteria; phylum Pseudomonadota; class Gammaproteobacteria; order Pseudomonadales; family Moraxellaceae; genus Acinetobacter. The sequence continues at coordinate 6,814 of JBLZXS010000256.1, read as the reverse complement.
CCGCAACATTGATTGCTATTCTTTTTATTGCAGTAACCACGTATTTCACGCGTGTTTTGGGCTATGTATTACTAAAAAACAAGACTTTAACAAATCGCCAGAAACGTATTTTAGAGGTTGTTCCCGGCTGTGTGCTTATTTCTGTAATTGCACCTTATTTTGTCAAGGACAACCCGGCCGACTTGATTGCCATTGTAATCACATTAATTGCTGCCTCACGCTTTTCACTGCTCCCTACAGTCTTGATTAGTATGCTTTCGGCAGCAGCTTTAAGACTCATGATTCTTTAACTTATGCCCAACCTTATAAGGTAGGTCGTTCCGATGAATGAACTGCTTTTGCCAGTAAGCCGACCAACTCAGCATTTTGCAACTCAACCTGATTTAATTTAGAGGTTGTTTTATTCAGTGCTTCCTGCTGAATATGCATTTTTTTGGCTAAGTCCTGCATAATTTCCAAAGTTTTCTTCAAGCTCTCTTCCAAATGAATCACTTTTTCTTCTAATTGCTGCTTCATTTGAATGTCACTGACCGCATCATTTTGATTTGAAAATTGTGCCCAAATCAAAAAAATCACTGCTATGGCCAATAGCAGAATAAAACTCCATATAAATATCAACATAGGACTGATGCTCTTATTTTATTTAGTTATTATTCAACATCATGGTGAATTAATGAAGTGAATTTTTTTAAAAGCTTAATTTAAGCAACTTATTTGATTTATTTAAAAATTACTAAAAAAGCTCAACCTTTTCACAGACACATTGAAAAACGATTTCAATTTTTTCAGATTAACTTTATCAAGCTAAAGTTTATATTTATTGATCTATTAAGTTCGACTAAAACAGCATTTTATCAGTGTTTGATGCTATCAATTTATTAAGTTTTGTTCTAATTTCGAAGCTTCATCGTTATTGACCTCGTTATTTACGATTCGAACATCTTCATCTCAAAATAACGGATCAATGAGACACTTTATTTAAAGTATCTCATGGTATGAAAATATTCAGAACAACGAGGATTTCCCTCTAATATTCTTGAGCTATCTCAATTTTATGATGTAAATGACTCACACAAATCCAGCAAGCGGTTGGCATAGCCCCATTCATTATCATACCAGGCAAATACTTTGGCCTGATGCCCCACCACGAGAGTTTGGCTTAAATCCACAATTAAAGAATAAGGTGAATGATTAAAGTCAGACGATACCAAAGGCTCATCGGTCACATCCATAATTTCAGCATAATCATGACGCGCTGACTTGACCAAGACTTCATTAATTTTATGCGCTGTTACATGCGATTGAGCTACAAAAGTTAAATCAATGGCAGCGACATTAATGGTGGGTACACGAATCGAATAACCACCAATTCTGTCTTCCATTTTAGGCATCACCTGCTTTAGGGCACCCAATGCTGAAGATGTAGTAGGGATAATATTCTGTCCAGAAGCACGCGCACGACGCAGGTCACGATGCGCATGGTCCAGTACGGATTGATCAGCCGTTACCGCATGAATTTCTGTCATTAAAGCGGTATCAATTCCAAAAGCATCATCAATGATTTTAACCAAAGGCACCAAGGCTTGCGTGGTACAAGATACGCTGGAAATAATTTGATCGGTGGCTTTGACTTCATGATGATTTACACCATAAACAATCGCAGCATCGACACTGTCAAAAGGTGCAGCACCAACAATGACCCGCTTCGCCCCTGCTGTTACATGTTTGGTTGCCGCTTCACGTGAACGGAATAAGCCGGTACATTCAAGCACCACATCAATATTTAAATCATTCCACGGCAAAAGTTCAGGCTGTTCCTGACAAAACACCTGTACTTTTAATTGTGCCAAACCCGCTGAAATATGCAAAAAAATCTGTTCATTTTCCAGCAATACTTCGACTTTGCCTTTAAAGCGTCCATGGGTAGTATCGTACTTAAACAAATGAACTAAAGTCTCTACCTCTGCAACATCATTAATCGCCACAATGTCAAAATGAAAATCCTTAGGATTTTCAAACCAAGCACGTAATACATTGCGACCAATTCGCCCGAAACCATTAATGGCTACTCGTTGCATTAGATATCCTTAACTCTTGGGAAGATGTAAACACTTATGTATGTTAATGGATTTCAACCGAAAACCGGTACCATTTCTTTGCGTCTCTTTATTCACTAGACTGCATCAGCAACATTATATTGCACTTATAAAGTGGTTTTATCACAAATCCTCATGCTAAAAAGTCAGCTAAAAATATTAATCCAACCCTTTATTCAACTTTTATAGCAATTCTCTGCTATAAATTAACACCTAGATTTACCTCAAGATGTCTACACTGCCAATACATAGAATTGTCATTAATTCGCCTTAAAGTGATTGGTGCATGGCGCTTTTTCCGTTATAATTTGGCGTTTTAAATTTTTAAGCCCAGTGTATTGGGGCAGTTCATCTTCTATGAAAATGCTCGGTATACTTCTAGCCAATACGAAATATGGAGTGACTTGGTTGTGAGTACTCGTTTTATGACATCAGCTGAAATTCGTGAAGCATTTTTGCGCTACTTTGAATCGCAAGGGCATACACGTGTCGCGTCGAGTTCACTAGTACCCGCCAACGACCCGACTTTATTGTTCACCAATGCCGGGATGAACCAGTTTAAAGACTGCTTTCTTGGCTTGGAAAAACGTGATTATGTTCGCGCAACATCGTCACAAAAATGTGTTCGTGCCGGTGGCAAACACAACGACTTGGACAACGTCGGTTATACCGCACGTCATCATACTTTCTTTGAAATGTTGGGTAACTTCTCGTTTGGTGATTATTTCAAACGTGATGCCATCAAATTTGCCTGGGAATTCCTGACGGGCGACAAATGGTTAGCCCTCCCTAAAGATAAACTTTATGCCACTGTTTATCACACCGATGATGAAGCATTCGACATCTGGAACAAAGAAATTGGTCTAGATGCCAGCCGCATTATCCGCATTGGCGATAACAAAGGCGGTCAATACGCATCAGACAACTTCTGGGCAATGGGCGACACTGGTCCTTGCGGTCCATGTTCTGAAATTTTCTTTGACCATGGCGACCATATCTGGGGTGGTTTACCGGGTACACCTGAAGAAGATGGCGACCGTTTCATCGAAATCTGGAACAACGTATTCATGCAGTTCAACCGTACTGCGGATGGCGTATTGCATGAACTCCCTGCTCCTTCGGTTGATACCGGTATGGGCTTGGAACGTATTTCTGCAGTTTTACAACACGTAAACTCAAACTACGAAATCGACTTATTCCAACACCTACTTAAATCAGCTGCAGAAATTATTGGCATGGATACCACTGCCATTGAAGCTGAAGCAGCTGAGAAAAACACGCCGATTCAATATCCTGCGTCTTTAAAAGTTGTAGCGGATCACGCACGTTCATGTTGCTTCCTGATTGCAGATGGCGTTAATCCATCGAATGAAGGACGTGGTTATGTACTGCGTCGTATTATTCGTCGTGCAGTGCGTCATGGTAACAAACTCGGTGCAACTGGTTCATTCTTCCATAAAATGTTGCAACCTTTGATTGAAGTGATGGGCGAAGCTTATCCTGAACTTGCCGCGCAACAAGCACGCATCGAAGCACAATTACTGAAAGAAGAAGAGCAATTTGCGAAAACTTTAGAGCAAGGTTTGAAATTGCTTGAAGGCGAACTAGCTAACTTGAAAGGTAACGTGATTCCAGGTGAAACCGTATTTAAACTGTACGACACTTACGGCTTCCCGACTGATTTAACTGCGGATATCGCGCGTGAACGTGATTTAAGCATTGATGAAGCTGGCTTTGAAGTAGAGATGGCTGCACAGCGTCAACGTGCACGTGATGCAGGTAAATTCGCAATTGATTACAACTCGATTGTAAACGTCGACAGCGAAACTCAATTCAAAGGCTATGACGCAACTCAAGGTCAGGGTCAAATTGTTGCAATCTATAAAGATGGCGAACAAGTTGAAGAAGTGGTTGAAGGTGATGAAGCTTTAATCGTACTCAACCAGACCCCTTTCTATGCAGAAAGCGGTGGTCAGATCGGTGATACAGGTATCTTTAAAAACGATACCGGTATTTTCGAAGTTCAAGATACCAAGAAATCAGGTGCTGCATTTGTACACCAAGGTATCGTGACCATGGGTAGCTTAAAAGCGACCCAGTCTGTTGAAGCAATTGTAAAAGCAGATATCCGCGCTGCAACCGCACGTAATCACTCGGCAACTCACCTTCTACATGCTGCGCTTCGTCAAGTGTTGGGTTCACATGTACAACAAAAAGGTTCATTGGTTGCCAGCGACATTTTACGTTTTGACTTTGCCAACGACCAACCAGTAACGTTTGAGCAACTTCAACAAGTAGAACGCCTAGTAAATGCGGAAGTGATTGCTAACACTGCAGTATCAACCGAACTTTTAGATATCGAATCTGCAAAAGCTAAAGGTGCGATGATGTTGTTCGGTGAAAAATACGGTGACGAAGTACGTGTATTATCTATGGGTTCAATCATTGAGGAGAAAAACTTCTCGATCGAACTGTGTGGTGGTATTCATGTAAAACGCACCGGTGACATCGGTCTGTTCAAGATCACCTCTGAGGGTGGTGTTGCAGCAGGTGTACGTCGTATTGAAGCAGTAACGGGTACCAAAGCGCTTGACGTTGTGCAAAAAACTGAGCGCAATGTGCAATATATTAATGGTTTGCTCAAAGCACAAAATCATCAGACTGTTGAAAAAGTTGAAGCTGTGGTTGAAACTGCCCATCAATTGCAAAAACAAATTGAACAACTTAACCAAAAACTAGCGAACTTCCAGGCAGATGAACTTTTAAGCCAAGTTCAAACCCTTGCAGGTCGCTCAACACTCATCACTACTGTTCAAAACATGGATGCGAAATCACTTCGCAACCTGCATGACGGTGTGAAATCTAAATTAGACAATGCAGTCATTGTACTTGCAGCAGTAGAAGGCGATAAAGTCAGCCTGCTTGCCTCTGTTGCAAAAGAATTTACTGCGTCTATTAAGGCGGGTGATATCATCAAACATCTTGCAACCGAGCTAGGTGGTAAAGGTGGTGGTAAACCTGACTTGGCACAAGGTGGCGCGCCACTAAACGAGAAGTTTGCTCCAGTGATGGCAGATTTATCTGCTTGGCTTGAAGCAAAATAAGGACTTCACTTTTTGTGTAACGGACCCTGATAGCTATATCAGGGTCATGGCTTTTATGGAACAACTATGGCATTAATCGTTCAAAAATATGGCGGTACCTCTATGGGTACTCCCGAGCGCATTTTAAATGTTGCTCGTCGTGTAAAGCGCTGGCATGACCACGGCCACAAGGTAGTGGTTGTAGTTTCAGCAATGAGTGGCGAAACCAATCGTCTGCTTGCTTTAGCGAAGGCCATTACCGAAACCCCTGATCCACGTGAACTCGACCAAATGGTGTCTACGGGTGAACAGGTTACGATTTCTATGTTAGCGATGGCACTCAACTCTATTGGGGTTGAAGCAAAGTCGCTCACTGGTCGCCAGGTTGGCATTAAAACTGACAGTGCATTCACTAAAGCGCGTATCGAAGCAATTGATACTGATGTTTTAACTGAAAATCTAGATGCAGGTCGCGTGCTGGTTGTTGCTGGCTTCCAAGGCTTCGATGAAAATGGCAACACCACCACTTTAGGTCGTGGTGGTTCAGATACTTCAGGTGTGGCGCTTGCTGCTGCACTCAAAGCAGATGAATGCCAAATTTACACTGACGTGGATGGGGTTTATACCACTGACCCGCGTGTTGCGCCTAAAGCCAAAAAAGTAGATCGTATTTCATTTGAAGAAATGCTTGAAATGGCATCGCTTGGTTCTAAAGTTCTTCAAATTCGTTCAGTTGAATTTGCAGGGAAATATCAAGTGCCTTTACGTGTATTATCAAGCTTTGATAATGACAATGATGGCGCATTTGACGAAGACTTTAAACAAAACGTCGGCACTCTTATTACTACTGAATTGGAAGACAACATGGAACAGCCAATTATCTCTGGTATCGCATTTAACCGTGACGAAGCAAAATTAACCATTTTAGGTGTTCCTGACGAGCCAGGTATCGCTTCTAAAATTTTATGTCCAATTGGTGATGCCAACATTGAAGTGGATATGATTATCCAGAATGTTGAAGAAGATGGCACTACCGATTTCACCTTTACCGTGAACCGTGGTGAGCTCACTAAAGCCAAAACCATTCTTGAAAACACGGCAGAAAAAATTGGTGCACGTGAAGTAGCAACACGTTCAGACATTGTAAAAGTATCGATCGTCGGTGTTGGTATGCGTTCACATGCGGGCGTAGCAAGCAAAATGTTCACCGCTTTAGCGGAAGAAGGCATTAATATTTTAATGATCTCTACTTCAGAAATTAAAATTTCTGTGATCATTGAAGAGAATTATTTAGAGCTTGCTGTTCGCACTCTTCACACCGCTTTCGGTTTAGACCGTGAACATGGTGAATCCACCGTACGCGCATAATATCGGAAAATGTGTCAAAAATTGTCATTGTTAGACAGTTTTTTAAAAAATAGAAAAAAACAGTGCCACTATAGTTTTTCTTATAGTGGCTCTGTTATATTAACCAAGAGCTTTTAAGTCAATTTTAATAAAATGATATATGGGGCGAGATTTGTCACATAATTTTGTTAAAATTTTCTTTGATATTTATGGTTGTGCTTTTTTTATTTTAGATCAATTGCAGGTTTAGCATTTTGCAAGGAGATAAACATGCTGATTCTGACTCGA
>JBLZXS010000255.1:0-2044 GCA_050285325.1 Acinetobacter sp. | reverse complement strand
CAGCCCAGCCCAATAAGGCGCAACATCATCCCAGTTGGCGAGGCCTAAATCCTTTACCGTGGGAAAGCGTGCAATAAAGCGATCAAAATATTGCAGCACGGTTTTGACTTGGGTCTGCTGTAACATAATTTCAGATACCCAAACCTTATAGGGATCATCGGCAACTTGCCACGGCAAGTCATGACGACCATAGACATCGAACCAGGAAAGAAGGGCATCGGAAAAAGAAAACTGTGACATGCGAACCGCGTATTTTGAATAGATGAATAGTATAGCGAAAACTGTGCAGCATTGCGGTTAGGACAAGACATAAAAAATGATGCCGAAGCATCATTTTAAATTACTTGAAACTCTTACTTATTCGCTGCTCATACCCCAGCGTTCATCCAGCTTCAAAGTTTGACCTTCATAGCGTGGAATAATATGAATGTGTAAGTGCTCAGATGCTTCACCAAATACAGTGCCGTCATTAAAACCAATATGGAAGCCTGATGGATGATGACGCAGCTGAAGTTCATTACGGGCAAGCTCAAGCAAAGACATCAAGCTTTTACGTTCTTTGTCGGTGACATCAAAAAAAGAGCTGACATGGCGTAGCGGAATAATGACAGAGTGACCTTTGGATAATGCATTTGGCTCAGGTAAAATCACCCCAAAGTCATTTTTATCAATGATGTCATATTCATCAAAGTTGCAATATGGGCAGTTGTTTTCAGTCATTGTTATATCCTCTTTAAAAATATCCGTGTCATTGGATGGGTAAATATAATCCCTGTCATATTTATCCTAAATTTTATGTACCCAGTCGAGTTTTTAATAATTCGTACATGGCAGATAGCCCTTTTTGTTCAGCTTCAGCGTTATAGCCCAAGTCAACCCCATTCTGTTTAGCGCGTTCGTCTGCAAGCGGATTACTAAAACCGTGTTTGGCATCTTCAAAAACAATCACTTCATGCTCAACTTGAGCCGCATGCATTTCTTCCTTAAAGCGTGCCACATCATCCAGGCTGACCATGCTGTCGAGTTCTCCGTGGAGCACTAAAATTTCAGCTTTAACCTGTCCGGGTTGCGCAGGCGCTTTCGGTGTCAATGTGCCATGAAATGTCACCACGGCTTGTAAGGGTGCACCAGAACGTGCCAGATCAAGCACCACTTTACCGCCATAACAGAAGCCTATAGCAGCCAGTTTATCTGCATTTACTTCATCTTGCGCTGCTAATGTTGCTAAACCTGCAGACGCACGAGTCACAATTGTTTCAGGATCTTCAAAGGTTTGCATCATCCATTGACTGGCTTCTGGTACGGCAGTGGTGACTTTTTTATCGCCATACATATCAATAGCAAATGCAGCATAACCATGTTCAGCGAGTTCACGGGCACGCTGTTCGGTGTACTCATTACGTCCCCACCATTCAGGTGCTACAATCACGCCCGCGACGGGTGTTTCTGATTCAGGTGCTGCAAAGTATCCAATCAAAGGTGTTCCATCTGCAACAGTGTAATGAATTTCGCGAGTTTTAATTGTTAGAGCCATGGATTCAATCCTTGTAATGAGTAAAGAAAATATTATTGATTAAAATATGAAAATAAATGTCTTTAGTGATTGTACAAGATGGATTTATTTTGACTGCATATTATTATCTATAAATTGAAACATGCTATTAAATAAGACTACTTTTAGCTATAAAAAATTGATAAATATATGTTTTATTGTATTTTTAAGCCGCGCAATATATTCCGCTTTAAAAAGAAGACACACTCCTAGATTTAAAGCCAATATTGAAGAAATTAGAATGATTGAATCATAAAAGATAGCGGGTAGGGAATGAGTGCGGTCTGCGCTCAATTGATCTACCCGCAACTTTTCAATACAGAATAAATATGGGTTATTTAGATGACTTAGGCAGCACTTCAAGAAGTTCTACATCAAAAATTAAAGTGCTATTAGGTTCAATCGCATCACCAGAGCCAATTTGACCATAGCCCAGTTGGGCTGGAATGAAGAAGCGATACTGAGCACCTTCTTTCATTAATTGTAAGCCTT
>JBLZXS010000254.1:0-6975 GCA_050285325.1 Acinetobacter sp. | reverse complement strand
TAACATCTTCAGTTCTGGTGTTGCGACAGGTGGTATTGCAGCATTGTTATTAAATATTATTCTTCCTGAATCGAAGAAATAATTTCATTTCAGCATCAACTCTGCCCAGCATTGTCTGGGCAGAGTTTTTCAATGGCGAGATAAAAAATGGATCCAAGAAGTGAAGTTGTCATTCGACAGCATGAATATCTTTCAGGACGGGTGCTACTGATTAATGCACCAACGGATGAGCTACTTTCCAATTTAGAGAAAGACATCACCCCTAGTTTGTGGACTTGGAATTATAATGAATTTCAACATTTTCAGTCACAACAAGCCAATGTACATTTTGGTGTAGAGCTTCCTGAAGGCGATTTTGATCAAGCAATCATTTTTGTACCCAAGTCGAAAGAATTACTTAACTATATTTTACATAATGTAGTTAGCCGCTTAAGTCTAGGTGCTTCAATCTTTCTGGTCGGTGAAAAGAAAGCCGGTGTTGAACGCGCAGCCAAACAACTTCAACCCTATGGTAAAACACTTAAGTTAGACAGCGCACGCCATTGTCAAATGTGGCAAGTCACCATTGAATCAAGCGTCACTGCCAAAACTTTGGCCGATTGGGCGCAGCAATATAGCGTAGAAACGCCTAAAGGTGATTTAACCATCTGTGCGCTTCCGGGAGTCTTTAGTCAGAATCGCCTGGATGTCGGTACAGCCGTACTCTTGCCTTATTTATCGCAAGTGGTTTCAGGTAAAATTGCAGACTTTGGTTGTGGTGCCGGGGTGATCAGTGCTTATTTAGCCAAACTGAATCCGAAAAATCGAATTTTTGCGATGGATGTGGATGCCTTTGCTTTGGCTTCAACCCGAATGACCTTTGAAAAAAATAGTCTTGCACCAGAACAGCTTGAAATTACCGCAGTGACGGGTATTGAAGATGCGCCCCTGTTTTTGCATGCCATTGTCAGCAATCCGCCTTTCCATCAAGGCATTCAGACCAATTACAACGCCAGTGAGAGTTTATGCAAAACCTCACGACGTCATTTAAAATCGGGCGGCGAATTATGGATTGTGGCTAACCGCTTTCTGAATTACCCATTATTAATTGAGCAAAATTTTGGTCAATGTACAACTAAAGCAGATCAACAAGGCTTTAAAGTGCTGTTCGCCAACACGAAAAAAAATGTTAAGGAACAATGATGAGCGAAACAGATCAATCCATGCACCTACAGCGTAAGCTGGGTGCTCGCCATCTCAACATGATCGCCATTGGGGGGTCTATCGGCACAGGCTTGTTCTTGGCTTCTGGTGCAACCATTGCCAATGCAGGTCCTGGCGGTGCATTACTTGCTTATGCCCTGATCGGCGTAATGATTTATTTCTTAATGACGAGTTTGGGCGAACTTGCCACGCACAATCCCACTTCAGGTGCATTTTTCACCTATGGGACCAAGTACGTTGAAAGTGGCTTTGGTTTCGCCCTAGGCTGGAACTATTGGTATAACTGGGCCATTACTGTGGCTTTTGAACTGGTTGCGGTACAGTTCATTATGAAGTTCTGGTTCCCAGACATTCCAGGTTTTTACTGGAGTGCCATTTTCCTGGCGATTATTTTTGCAATTAATGCAATGACCGTGAAAGGTTTTGGTGAAACTGAATTTTTGTTCTCACTGGTTAAAGTGATCGCAATTATTGCCTTTATCATTATTGGTATCGCCATGATTGCAAAAATCATGCTCACCCCGAATATGGTGACCTTTGCCAACTGGACTAAAGGCGATGCACCTTTTGTAGGTGGCTTACAAGCCATGATTGGCGTAGCAATGATTGCCGGATTCTCCTTCCAGGGAACCGAGATGGTGGGGGTTGCCGCAGGTGAATCCAAAGATCCGAAGAAAACCATTCCAGTTGCGATCAAACAAATTTTCTGGCGAATCTTATTGTTCTATGTGGTGTGTATATTCATCATTGGAACATTAGTGGCCTATGATGATCCGCGTCTGTTACAGGCGGCTGCGAGCGATAATATCACTCTGTCACCATTTACATTATTGTATGAAAAAGCAGGTTTTGCTTTTGCTGCGAGTTTAATGAATGCGGTGATCTTAACGGCCATTTTGTCGGCAGGTAACTCGGGCATGTATTCATCTACCCGCATGCTGTTTGACATGGCGCGTCAAGGTCGTGCACCGAAATGGTTTGCCAAGCTTGATCCGCGCGGTGTTCCGATGAATGCTTTATATGCCACCACTGCAATTGCTGCACTATGTTTCTTGACCACATTTATCGGCGAACAACAAGTCTTTAACTGGCTGCTGAATATGTCAGGGATGTGTGGCTTTATTGTCTGGTTAGGCATTGCCATTTCACACTATCGTTTCCGCAAGGGCTATTTGGCACAAGGCTATAAGCTTGAAGATTTAGCATATACCGCCAAGTTCTTCCCTTTTGCACCTTGGTTTGCTTTCATCCTCTGCTCGATCATTATTCTAGGTCAGAACTATGAAGCGCTGATTGGCGGGAAAATTGACTGGTTAGGCCTGCTGTCAACCTATATCAGTATTCCGTTATTCCTGGTGATCTGGCTAGGCTATAAATGGAAACATAAAAGCAAACTGATTTCATATCAGGAAATGGATGTTCAACCGGTAAATGTAGAACGCGATTAACGTTCTTCCTAAATAAAGGCAGCCTTCGGGCTGCTTTTTAATTGCATAAATATTATTCAAAATCATTAATTAGCTATCTCAGGAATGAATTATGAAAAATTAGCCTCCTATGAAATGTGAGACATAAATCATGAAATAGCTTCCATCCATATTCGACTTATACAATTTAAAAAACAAAGAAAAAATTAGGTTTTTTAAGAAAAAACTCATATCAGCTTTATATAAAAACCAATATCAATAACCCAATTTGTTATATATGTTGCATTCAGTTCACTTCTAAAAAATAAATCTCATTATTTTTAAAATTTGTTTTTCTATAACAATAAAAAAAAGCAGCCTGACGGCTGCTTTTTCTTAAATCAGTTCAATAATAAATTATTGAGCTGCAGGAGCTTGTTGAGCAGGTTCTGCAACAACAGTACGGCTACCAGAGATTGTCGCGAATACACGACGGTTCATAGCACGGCCTTCTTTAGTGTTGTTGTCAGCAATCGGTTGATCCCAAGCGAAACCTTGAGTAGACAAACGAGCTGGATCTACATTGTATTCATTTACAAGTGAAGATTTAACAGAGTTAGCACGAGCTAAAGATAAACGTTCATTCAATGCACGTGGACCAGTGTTATCTGTGTGACCTTCGATGCGAGCAGTAGCGTTTGGATATTCAACTAACTTCTCAGCAACTTTAGCGATTTCTGGTTTGTATTGATCTTTGATGTTTGATTTGTTTGTATCAAAGAACACACGAAGTTCCATGTTAAGGTCTTCAGTCAACTCTTGTGGAGCTGGCTCAACTGGAGCTACAGGCTCAACTGGAGCAACTTCAACTACAGGAGCAGCAGGTTTCAAGTGACCGCCAAGAACTACGTTAAGACCAGCTAAAGCTGTATAGTTCCAGAATTTTTCATCAAAGTTATAAGTACCACGAGCTTCTGTACGTAGAGATAAAGCATCGTTTAAGCGCCAGAAAGCACCAACACCAGCGTTACCTAAAGTACCTTCTTCATCGCTATGGAAAGCAACATCATCGATGTCATATTTGTAATGACCAGCACCTAACAATACATAAGGCTTAATTTTGCTGTCATAGTTTTTAGTGATCAAATCAGAAGTAGCATAGAAGTTACCATTGATCTGAGTTTGTTTGTATTCTGAACCAGCAACGCCAGTACCGTCTACATCACCTTTAACTTGGTTGTATTCAGCTTCAAAACCTAACCATGGAGTTAGTTCTACACCAACTGCAGCACCTACAAACAAATCGTCTTGTAATTCAGGACCATTTGTAAGTTCGCCATCCGAACCACCGTTGTTGTGTTGAGAATCTTGCCAAGTGTAACCCAGCATTAATGGTGTAATAGTTACGCCAGCGTTAGCAGCAGCTAAAGGTGCAGCAACGAGCATTGCTAAGGCAATACGACTCATTTTCATGGAATTATCCTCCAGAGATAACAATTGTTGTTCAAGCTCAAGCCTAAATTTGGGCTATCTTGAGATAGGCTTTCCAATACCCCAGTTTTATTTTTAAGCCATTCACTTTGAATCATACAAACACTTTATTTTTTTTCCAAGTGCTTGATAATTTTAATCAAGTAAATTATTGACAAAATTACTTACAATTTCCGTTGTAATTCGGTAATTTTTTACTCAATTTATTCTTGTGAATAGCTTATTGTCACTTGCTAAATTATTTTAACAGCTTTCTTAAAAGTTGAGTAATAAATATTACTTACACAAAAATTATTAAAAAACAAAATATTAATAACATAAAAATTAAAAAAATACATTAAAAGGTTAATTTAATGATTTCCAAACAAAAAAATGGTTTTACGTTTATTGAGCTCATTGTTACGATTGCTATTTTAGCAATTATAGTTGCTTTAGCCTTACCTTCTTTTCATGAAATAATGGCCAAACAAGAAATCCAAAAAATGACGCGTCAACTGACTTCAAGTATTCAGCTCGCAAAATCGCAAGCGGCTATACACCATTCCAATGTAGTCATTTGTCCTAGTCAAAATAAAATAAATTGTCAAATAAACTCTTGGAATTCAGCTTTTATTGTTTTTCTGGATATCAATAGAAACCGACAAACTGATGCAGGCGAAAAAATTATCTATACTGAATCAACCGATCTAAAATATGGCGATTTAAACTGGAGAGGCACCTTAAGTATTCCAAGTTTAACTTTTCAGGCTGAAAATGGTCTGCCTATTGGTTCCAATGGCAGCTTTTATTATTGTTCTACCTATCAACAATCTCATCATAAAATCATACTGAGTAATATGGGGCATACACGGATTGAAAATCCATCTACCTGCTAAAAACTTAGCAGTCAAAAGGTCTAGAGCAAACGGACTTTATTCCTGTTCATTTTTCACTATACTGCTTATGTTTGGAAAATAATCCACTAAAAAGTAAATCTCGGAGAGAAAAAATGACAGACATCGTAATTGTAAATGGTGCACGTACGGCTATGGGCGGTTTTCAAGGTAGCTTGGCGGGTCTAACTGCACCCGAACTTGGTGCAGCCTCAATCAAAGAAGCCATTGCTCGTGCAGGATTACAACCTACGGATGTCGAAGAAGTCATTATGGGCTGTGTACTGCCTGCTGGTTTAAAACAAGGTCCAGCACGTCAAGCAATGCGTCAGGCCGGCTTACCTGATTCAACTGGTGCAGTGACCATTAATAAATTATGTGGTTCTGGCATGAAAGCAGTAATGCAGGCAGCTGATATGATTAAAGCGGGTTCTGCTGAAATTGTGGTTGCAGGGGGTATGGAATCAATGACCAATGCACCTTATGTATTGCCTAAAGCACGTGGCGGTTTCCGTATGGGCCACGGCGAAATTAAAGATCACATGTTTCTAGATGGTTTAGAAGATGCCGAAACAGGTCGCCTGATGGGTTCATTTGCTCAAGATATGGCAAATACCCGTGGCTATACACGTGAGCAAATGGATGACTTTGCCATTCGCTCCTTAGAACGTGCACAAACTGCAGTGAATGAAGGTTACTTCGCTGATGAAATCGTGCCTGTAACAATTTCAACACGTAAAGGAGAAGTGGTTGTAGATAAAGATGAACAACCGTTCAATGCCAACATTGCAAAAATTCCAACACTTCGTCCTGCTTTTGCGAAAGACGGTACGATTACTGCTGCCAATGCCAGCTCTATTTCTGATGGCGCATCTGCACTGGTTTTAACTTCAAGCGACAATGCAGCAGCGAAAGGTCTAGCACCTCTTGCTAAAATCGTGGCTTATGCATCAAATTCACAACACCCGTCTGAATTCACTATTGCTCCAGTCGGTGCGATTCAAAAAGTTTTAAATAAAACCGGTTGGAATGCTTCTGACGTTGACCTTTGGGAAATCAATGAAGCTTTTGCCATGGTCACCATGTGCCCTATCGATGATTTCAAGCTTGATCCAGCCAAAGTGAATATTAACGGTGGTGCTTGTGCACTCGGCCACCCTGTTGGTTCAACCGGTTCACGTATTATCCTGACTTTGATCCACGCGCTTAAACGTACGGGTGGAAAAAAAGGGATTGCTGCACTATGTATCGGTGGTGGTGAAGCGACTGCTGTGGCGATTGAATTGCTTTAACTTCCTTGCGAAGCAGTGCTTCTCATCTCTTCCATAGGGAGAGCGCATAAAAAACCCCTCCACTTGGAGGGATTTTTTATGCTTACACTTTTTATTTTTTTATTATCAAAATTTAAGCTCAAGCCTGCTAAATTAGAGCACGAAAACAACAAAAAAATAGGCTTCCCCCCATGCAACTCAATCATTACCTCAATTTCCAAGGTGAAACTGAAGCTGCCTTTAACTTTTATAAATCAGTTTTTGGTGGCGAATTTTCAAATCTTACCCGTTATGGTGAAATGCCGCATGAAGAAGGTGTCACACTATCTGAGGCAGATAAAAATCTCATTCTTCATGTTTCGCTACCCATCAACGAATATACAGAATTGATGGCATCCGATACCAATGATCAATTCTGTGCGCAAACCAATACGATTTTCACCAAAGGTAATAACCACTATATTTCAATTAATCTCAATGCCAATGAACAAGCGGAAGCACAACGTTTATTTGAGGCTTTATCTGTGAATGGTCAAATTGAAATGCCCTTAGAAAAAACCTTTTGGGGCGCACTGTATGGGGCTTTTACCGATCAGTTTGGAATTAAATGGATGATCAATTGTCAATTAGAAGAAATGTAATATTTTCTTTAAACCTTAGATTAGCATTTGAAGTGCAACACCATGTTGTTGCCATAATACCTGACTCGGACTTTTAAAGCCGAGTCTTTTT
>JBLZXS010000253.1:0-2320 GCA_050285325.1 Acinetobacter sp. | reverse complement strand
GGCCATCTTGCGGCAAACGTTTTTCAGAAATGTCCATTTGCGACATGACTTTCAGACGCGAGGCTAAACGTGTCGCGAGTTGTAATGGCGGGGTGGCAATTTGACGTAGAACACCATCGACACGATAGCGAACACGATAACTTTTTTCGTAGGGTTCAAAATGTAAATCTGAAGCGCCCATACGAATTGCGTCAATGAGCAATTTATTAATATATTTTACAATCGGTGCTTCATCTTCTTTTTGATCGTTATCTTCATCTTCTTTTTGACTTAGATCTTCTTGCTCAAGATTTAGATCAATATCATCATCAGAAAATTCAAAGGTATCTGCTTCAGCAAAGTTTTGTTCAATCAGTTTGGTTAATTTTTGATGTTCGACAATAATCGCTTCAATATTCATTTTACTACTGAAGCGGATCGCATCCATGGCATCCATATTGGTAGGATTGCTAGTCGCAACATACAGTAAATTGCCACGTTTAAAAATAGGCAAAACCCGATGTTTGGTAATTAGTTTTTCATCAATTCCTTCGCGGATAATTTGTGCAGAATCATATACGCCGAGGTCAAAAAGGGGTTCCCCAAACTCTTGAGAAATTTTCTCGGCAATATCCAGGGATGAAAGTTTTAAGTGATCAATTAAAAAAGGAACAATATCTTGATGGGCTTTTTTGGCATTCGCTATCGCATTCTGCATATTTTCAGCAGAAACTAAGCCTTCTTCAACCAAACGGCGAATAAAACCAGTGAATCTAGGTGAACCTTGTAATGCTGCCATGCTTTAATATGCCTGCTTAATCAATTTGTTTATAGTTGGTATCTTTAAATTATACTTTTGTTATTTAAAAATACCATATCTTAAAATGTTGTCATCTACTTAATATCACATAAAACTTTGAACCAGTCGTAATTACAGGATGAAGTTTTTCTCTAGAGTATCGGGATGGGTGGCAAAAAATAAGAATGGTGTTAAAAAAAGCCATGTGAAAATTTTCTAAAAAATCTTGAATTCCGTGTAGAATGTGCGCGGTTTAATGAATTGTTTTTAATAGGTTACTGTATGTCGGGTTCGGCTATTACTCCTTGGGTTGTTGGCAATTGGAAAATGAACCCAATGCAGGCAGACGCCAAAGAGCTGATCAAAAGTTTTAAAAAATTATTGCAAGATAATGAAATTAAAGAAGAAGATTGTCATATAGGTGTTGCACCTACGATGCTTGCTTTAAGCAGTGTTCAAGCAGAATTGGCAAGTTCAGTACGCACTATTGATACCGTTGCACAGAATATTTCTCGTATCGCAGGCACAGGTGCCTATACCGGTGAAGTAAGTGCTGAACTTCTGAAAGATTATCACATTGGTTTTGTACTGATTGGTCATTCAGAGCGTCGAGAAATCTTTGCTGAAACTGCCCAAATTCTTAATGAAAAAGTTAAGAATGCGTTAAGTGCAGGATTAACCATTATTTATTGCGTAGGTGAAAGCCTGGAACAGCGTGAAAATGGTCAAGCAGAGCAGGTCGTCTTGCAACAAATCTGTGATATTGCCGCAGTCGTTGAAGCTGAACAGTGGCAAAAAATTGTGATTGCCTATGAACCTATTTGGGCGATTGGCACCGGTAAGACAGCTTCCCCTGAAGATGCACAAGCCATGCATGCCAAAATTCGTGAAGGCTTAACTCAAATTACATCGTTCGGTCCGAGCATTGCCATTTTGTATGGCGGTAGTGTTAAAGCTGAAAATGCAGTAGAGTTGGCTGCCTGTCCAGATATTAATGGTGCCCTAGTTGGTGGTGCATCTTTAAATGCAGAGTCTTTCTATAAAATTGCTCAGGCTTTTGCAAATACAAAATAATTAGGAGTTCAGCATGCAAACTTTTGTGCTGGTGGTACATATTATCTTAGCCATTTTAATGATTGTATTGATTCTGGTACAACATGGTAAAGGTGCAGATGCGGGTGCATCATTTGGTGGTGGCGGTGCTGCAACTGTATTTGGTGCTTCAGGTTCAGCGAATTTCATGACTCGCTTAACGGGTATTTTGACGGCTTTGTTTTTTGTTACCAGTTTAACTTTGGCAGTGTTTGCCAAAAAACAAACCACAGATGCTTATAGTTTGAAATCCGTGCAAACAACCACGACTGCGCCTGCAAATTCGAATGAAACTTCGCCAGTTGCACCGAAAACAGGCGAATAACGCGATTTAGTTCTTTCTTTTTGGAGATGATCCGACTAGAATGCGACACAGCTGCGGTGGTGGTGGAATTGGTAGACACGCTACCTTGAGGTGGTAGTGCCTTCGGGCGTGGGGGTTCAAGTCCC
>JBLZXS010000252.1:0-12693 GCA_050285325.1 Acinetobacter sp. | reverse complement strand
ATCTTTATCGAATAATGCTTAGCAATTTTGCTAGAAAAACCTCTCAATCACCCTACAATAATCACACTTTTAGCATGATGAATTAAATCAGCATGCCTTGAAGCCGCTTGGCTGTTTTTTAATCAATCACCAATCGCGGACGTATTATTGTTGGATTTGATGTGTTTTTAGAAATGGTAATAGTGCACTGAAAAATCCTCATTTATGTCAAAATTTTTTATCAACAATCCAAATTGTGATTGATTTATTATATTAGTTTAAAAACGGGATGTGTTTATCTATTTAACGGAGATTTTAATAAAATCAAAGTTTACTCTTTCATAAAATTAAGTGGCTTGATGTTTTTTTATACAGAATTCTAATATTTAATTATATTAAAAAAATATTAATTAAATTGAATTTTTTATGTGAATTCTAAATTTAAAATTTTTTTACATAATGATTTCTTACAATTCAAAAATAAAAAATAAATAAAAATATTTTAATAAAAACAATAATATAATTTATTTTTAAAATTAAAATACATATAAGTGCGGATAAATTTCGCACTTTTATTTTTTATGTGGTTTAATCTTTTTTAGACAAATTAAGAATTAATAAACAAAGAATAAATAAACATCTGAGATCAAAGGACAATAAAGATTATGAAAATATCAGGGATCAATGTTGGTTTATTTTGCTTATGTTTTCTGAGCAATGCTTATGCAACCTCTGATGAATGGAGTCAGCGCTGGAAATCATCGAGTAGTCGTAGTAATGAGAATTTAGTCCAAGCCAATCTGATTGAGCTTAAGGATTCAGATTATTATTCTGGATTAGGAAAAACTACAATAAACAGCACCACGACCAGCACTATAGGTTCGGTGAATACACCGACTAATACTATAAATATAAGTGGTTCAAATAATGGGGTAGATGTTGCAACCGAATCCCTGAACCAAGCACCTATTAATTCGACCACGACTCAGAATAATCAACAATGTCCTAACTTAAGCACCCAACCGGGAGAATCACTATGCTGAATTTCCCGTTCAATAGAAAAAAAATATCCTTTGTAGGGGTCACGATTATTTTTAGTCAACTTTTGACAGGGTGTACGGGCATGGCTCTTTCAAACAAGGAGCCTGTCAGTCTTGTACAAGGACCACCAATTACCGATATTTTTACCCCTTTTGATATGGCCTTATCCTGTCTGAAAGGTCAACTGCGAAATGATGTCAATTTCTCTGTAGGAGCGATTCTGGACCAAACAGGTAAAGATGTTGTGACCAATGGTGGCAGTGGGAAAATGGTTACGCAAGGGGCGGGAGATATGGTGCAATCTGCATTGTTCCAGGCGGGTGTCAGTTTATTGAACCGGCGTGATCCTCGTATTATCGAAAGTGAAGCAAAGTGGGGAATACGCGACCCACGGCAAATTAAAGCTTCAGATTATTATGTGACAGGCAGTATTAACAGTTTGGATTTTATTCCGGGTGGCGGTCTGGATATGCAGATTGGCGGGGTCGGCCCCAATTATAGCCAAACGCGAATTATGGTGGGTTTGGATTTATCTCTGACCGATACACGTAGCAGTAAAGTTGTCGCCAATGTTTCATTGCAGAAGCAGATTGCTGCACAGGATTACGGCGTAAGTGCGGGCAGATTCGCGGGCCATACTTTATTGAATATTCAGGTCGGGAAAGGAGAAAGAGAGGCGACCAACTTTGCCTTGCGCCAAATGTTGAATCTCGCCACCTTTGAGTTGCTTAGTCAGGTTATTCCACCTGCAACATTTGAAAGCTGCCGTACTGCAATTCCACCTGAATTTGGTCGCTTAAATTTAACCCGGAGTTCCGTTGCGCTGCATAAATATAAGGAAAGCCAGCAACAAAACGCCGTAAATTCAGATCGATCTCTTCTGGAATCAAGCTCCCATAAAACCAATACATCCAATGAAAAAAATAAATCGACTAACTCACCAAGCAAAGATACGCAGCCCCCTAAAAATAAAGAATCTGAGGTGATTCAAAATCCTGAAGGTGAGCCAGAAATGAGCAAACAAGATCTGATTAAATATATCAGCAAGAAGCAGCGTTCATCTTCTTCAATTCAAATGAATGGACAAAAAGATACTCAAGAAAAAGTCGATAAAGAAAAAGAAGAGGAAAAGACTGCGATGCTGTGGAATGTCAATCCGGCAATGATAGAAAATTACTGGTCAACCACTCAGCGTGATTAAAAAATATAAAAAATGGGCTCGCTCCCATTATAAAGAGAAGTGCTTAGCGAGAAGTACTTCAAAACTAAAAAAGGAAAACAACTATGAATAAGACTATCAAAACAATTGCCTTATCTGTCACCTTCCTGTCCAGTGCAGTTATGGCAAATGCTCAAGAGATCACTGTAGATACTGGTCTACAATCCACCCTAAATGTTTTATCTCAAAGAGCAGAAAATGGTACGGCGCTTAACCTTGCAATCAATACCAATAGTATTGATGCAACCGTCAACACTTTTGGGGGGTTTAATTCATTAAATAATGTTGGAGACGCCATCGCGGTAGAAACTTCAGCACTTGGTGCAGTAAACACAGGCAGTATCAATTTACAGCAAGGTAACTTCAGTGCTGTGAATACGGGTACATTAGATGCAACTTTGGATGCTGAAAGAAGTGCGGCGCGTAGTTTAGAACAATGGCGTACTGAACGATCTTCAGAGCTTGAAAGTTCGATCAGTGCATCACTGAATACCGATTTTTATGATCAATTTTCGAACACTTTAAGCAATTATAGTGCAGCGAATTTAGCCTTTAATACTGGGGCTATTGATGCATCTGTAAATACTAGAGGATTTGAGAATCATATTGATGGTATCAAAACTTCAGCAATCGGTGCTGTGAACACCGGTAGCATTACAGTGACTGTAAAGTAAATCCACCTCTCAATATGATCCAGGGTCTAACTATTTTCGGATAGTTAGACCTTTTTATCTTACAATAATATGAATATAAATTGTTGATTTAATGATCGCATAGGGTGTCATTCATCTTATTCCATAGTGGTACTTATTCCGGAAACTCATTTCAATCGGATCATTAGATAAAAAGTACAATGAATTTCAGATGTTCTTACATTTCATCCTGAAGCGGATTCAGGTGGAATACATAAAATCCATTGAGGATTCGGTAAAAAAGTAGATGCAATATTTACACAGGGTCTATGAAAACACACATCATCACTCAAACAGATGTAGCTTTAGCAAATCAAAAATCAGTATTAAGTTCAGTTTCAATTTAAAGAGGGGATCTGTTCATCCATGAGAAAATTGGAAACAATGTGTTTAAGTCAGACCTAGTTATGGTTAATCACATAGATCTTTTAACTAAGGAATAATCCCTCAAAGATTAATATAAAAAAAGAGCGCCTAAGCGCTCTTCTTAAAATTCAATTCGAAACTTAGTCACGAACAAATTCAACTGTGCCATTTTCCAAAGATTTAACGCGCGCTAAAGATTCAACACGGTAACCTTTATCTAGTAACAATTGGCGACCAGGCTGGAAAGATTTCTCGATCACAATACCAATACCTACAACTTCAGCTTTTGCCTGATGAATTAAATCAGCAAGACCTAAAGCGGCTTGACCATTTGCCAAGAAGTCATCAATCACTAACGCTTTATCGCTAGAGTTAATGTGCTTGTTTGAAATCGCGATAGTGCTTTCAATCTGTTTAGTGAAAGAGAAAACTTTAGAGCGGTACAAATCATCTTTTAAAGTCAAAGATTGATATTTACGTGCAAAGATCACAGGCACGCCAAGTTCTAAACCTGCCATTACTGCTGGTGCAATACCAGAAGCTTCGATGGTAATAATCTTCGTGATTCCTGCATCTTTAAAACGGGCAGCAAATTCCTTACCAATTTGCTGCATCAATACAGGGTCAATTTGATGATTCAAGAAAGCATCAACTTTCAGAACTTGATCAGATAGAACGATACCTTCACTTAAGATTTTCTGTTCTAGTGCGTGCACGGGAGAATTCCTCTAAGGGCAGATGCTTTTTCAAGCAAAAGCGTATTTTAAAAAGGCTCTCAAAAAATGCAAGCGAAATTGATCAAATCGATTAATTCGTTGAGCCTTTATAACCTGTTAACAGCAAACCGTATGATGTTTTGCCATCTTGATGGGAAACCTTCACTGGAGCGTAGTCAAGTTTAGGCGCTAACCAGAAAATTGTATCGCGGTTTGGCTTATCATGTTTCATCACCACCTTAATGGTGTCAAAGGTACCGTAAGAGGTTTTAACCGTCTCTGAACCTTGTTTGACAAAGCGGCGTGATTCAACTTCTTTGGCATCGGCAATGGCATAACTCGATTTCAAACCCGAAGTTTTTAAATCTTCACGCAATTGTAATTCAGCATTTAACTCATCCAAAACTCCAGACTTCCACGCAAAAGAACGTGCTTTATCATCTTTTTTGGTGTTAATGGTTTTAGCATTTGGATTAAAGTTAATGCTCATGCTGTTATTGTGCACCAAAATTTTGCTGTTACGGCTAAAGCTGTTAGATAGGATTTGGTTACCATTTAAACTGAAACGGCTTGTTTCGGTTGCAGAGGCAATCGCACCGGCTTTAGCAGCAAAAACATAGGTCCAGTTGTTCCCGGACTTGCTTAAAGTACGTGTTGCCGAGCCCATATTTTTGCCGTTATAGCTAAATTGATAACTTGCCTGGAATGGACTCATGGCAAATGCTTGGCTTGAGAAACCAGCCAACAACAGTGTAGTGCTTACACCAGATGCCAAAGCAATTGTTTTCAATACATTGTGAGCCATAAGTTAAATGTTCCTATGAAGTTTTGAATAAAGTGCAATTTTTTTTGCTTGGTTGCTATTATGCGCTTTGATTATGAAGATAAAATTCTATTTTTTGTCCAATCTGTATCTTTATGTAGTTTTTTTCTAGTTAAAAATACAGATTTTAATCAGCAAAAATAATTTAACTCATTCACTATTTCTGCTTGATCGGGCTGACTTGAGTTTCTTCCCGTTCATCTTCAACTGCCCAGTCTTCTACCGGTTGTTCCGACATTTTTCTAAATAATGCAGTCAGATTGACATTACCCATTACGACCAGTTCAGCTTCGCGTAAAACGGCATGATTGACATGGACTTTTGCCAAAGTATCAATGATAGAACGGTTTTTACCAAGCCAGCGATTTAAATCCAGATAGAGTAAGTCATCGATGACTTTAATCACATTCAGCTTTTCCAGAATCATGCCTAACGGGTCTTTGTTCAGCACTTTTTGATAGAAAAATAAGGCAAATTTTACCGCGAGTTTCTGGAAAATATTTTTGAATTTGGCTTCAATGACTTGGGTGTCACTGATCTGTTCAAATACAATCAGCTGGGTATTTTTATTCAGTTCCATCTGCACCAGTTTTAAATCAACTGAAAGGGTAATATAGAGACCCTTTACATCCAGCGTGGCGTATAAACGTAACCAGTCTTCATGCAAGTCAGCATGTAAATCTTTGAGCATGGAGACATTGTCGGTGACGAAGCGCTGGAACGTTGCATTTAGAAAAACTTGAGAAAGGGGGAATTCACGCTCATCTTCAATAAATCCTTCGGCCCTTCGATACACCTGGCGTATACGTTTAGAAATATTGGATATTAGCGTTTGCATATGGGGCGTCCTAGCAAGTTAACTTTCTTAGACTTCGAGAGATTTTGTCGAAAGTATTAAAAATACAGATATTCCATCTTGCAGTTTAGCAAAATTAATTGCACCATTTTCATGATTTTAATTGTCTTCAGTTGGCTTGTTGATTGAGTTCTCGTTTTTCATTCAAAAGCAGGAACTGTTTTTATTTATACTGCGTTTATGCAGTTTGGGGACCAGACTTTTTGTCGGTTTAATGTGATGCTTAAGAAAATCAGTTTTGCACCTTTAATGCATGTATGGTGGAAAGATTCAATTTTCACAGGCGCGGTGATGTTAGCTGCGGTCTTGCATTTGATTATTTTGACCCTGCAATTTGCCATGCCGGAAGAAAGTGATGCGGCAGTAAAAGAAATTGCGGTGACTTTACGTCCCAGTAAAGACACGGTTGAAAATGCCGATTTTCTTGCACAGGCAGATCAGCAAGGTTCAGGAACCTTCCGGGAAGCGCATCGCATGTCGAGTGATATGCCCGCCCCGATGCTTGAACAAAGCGCAGGTGAGCAACAGCAAGAAAGTTTAGAGCGATTACAGCAGAAGCGTGAATTAAGCTTTGAAGAAAAAGTGTTAATGACTACCTTAAGCTGGAAAAAAGAAGCTGAACAGAACCAACGTAAAAAAGCCATGGAAGCACTGAATAGTCAGTTTCAGGCCAAAGCAGCCATGGTGGCAAGTTTAGAAGCACAATATTTACAGCGTCAGCAAAATTTCAGCCGTCAGCAAAAAATTAAAACTGTAGATGGCATTCAGGCCAAACAAGATATTTCAGCAGCTTATTTAGAAAAATTCCGCCAAAAAGTTGAATTTTACGGTAACCGTTATTATCCCGATGCTGCAAAAGTACAACGCTTGGCCGGGGAAGTCCGTTTAATGGTGATTCTAAATAAAAATGGCGGGATTCGTGCCATTCGCCTGATTGAGAGTTCAGGGCATGCTTTATTGGATGAGGCTGCAAAAACTTCAGTGCGTAAAGCGGCACCTTTTGGTGGTTTTGATCAAGCGATGAAAGATATTTCAGAATTGCGTATTGTGCGGACCTGGCGTTTTGACCCGGCAGAAGCAGAGTTTGAGGTGCATTAAAGGCATTTTGAAATATACCTCTCCCTTGCGAACTCAAAATATATTCTGAGGATGCTCATCTCCTTTAAAAAGAAGAAATAAGATAAGGCATTAAAAAAGCGAGCCGAAGCTCGCTTTTTATGATTTATAGATTTTAGGCTTGCTCAATATAAGGGTTCTCAAATCCGAGTTTGGCCAGAATCTTAATTTCCAAAGCTTCCATTTCCTCAGCATCTGCATCTGAAGTTTCATGGTCATAGCCCATTAAATGTAAAGTGCCATGAACCAGCATATGAGTAAAATGTGTCAGCGGTGCTTTGTTTTGCTCAGAAGCTTCACGAAGCACCACAGGAATACAAATCACTAAATCGCCAATAGGGAAGGCATCTAAATATTCAGCCATTTCATCTGGAATGTCGCTTGGGAAAGACAACACATTGGTGGGTTTATCTTTTTGACGATATTCCAGATTAAGCTTATGACTTTCGTCATTATCGACACAGGCAATACCGATTTCACAATTACTTTGTGTGCCGATATAACGTAAAGCTGTTTCTACAACTTTTTTAATGTAGGCACGTTTCAAGACCAGTTCAGGGGCTTGAAAGTCCTGTTGTAGGGAAAGACTAAGTTTCAAAATGAATCCTTATTTAAAGCTCACTGCTGCGCATCGGCAGCCGCATCATTTTCAGCGATTAAGGCCTCTTGACGCGCTTTACGTTCTGCCCGAGCTTCAGCACTTAAACGCTGTTGTTCACTGTCCCAACCCTCATAGGCTTCAACAATTTTTTGTACCAATTGATGACGCACCACATCACGAGAGTGGAAACGGGTAATATGAATTTCCGGAATTTTATCAATCACACGTAAAGCGTGCGATAAACCTGATTGCTGACCACGCGGTAAATCGACCTGAGTCACGTCACCGGTAATTACTGCACGAGAACCAAAACCTAAACGGGTCAGAAACATCTTCATCTGTTCAGGAGTGGTATTTTGCGCCTCATCTAGAATGACGAAAGAATGATTCAGAGTGCGACCACGCATATAGGCGAGGGGCGCAACTTCAATCACCTGACGTTCAATCAGTTTGGCGACTTTTTCAAAGCCCAGCATTTCATACAGGGCATCGTAGAGTGGACGTAAATAGGGGTCGATTTTCTGGCTTAAATCACCCGGTAGAAAGCCGAGTTTTTCACCGGCTTCAACCGCAGGACGCACCAGCAAGATACGCTGAATTTCATTGCGTTCCAGCATGTCGACTGCCGCTGCCACGGCCAGATAAGTTTTACCTGTCCCGGCAGGACCAATACCGAATGAAATATCGCTTTGTAAAATACGTTGCACATAGCGTTTTTGGTTCGCACCGCGCGGGTTAATACGACCTTTACGGGTTTGTAACCAGACTTCATCCAGTCCCGTATGTTCTTGGTGCTCATCAATCTGTAATTCACGGTCAGTCTGACTGCCCTGAATCATCAAATGCAATGTGTCAGCACTAATTTGCTGGCTAATTTCAGTTTCTTCATACAGACGCATCAAGAGGCTTTCGGCTCTCTCTACTGCATCGATATCCCCATCGATGTAAAAGGCATCACCTCGATGGGAAATTTTGACATCTAAACGTTGTTCGATTTGTTTCAAGTGACCGTTATAAGCACCCAGCATGCCCTTTAAACGCTCCATTGAAACACCAGGGAAATTTACCGTACGTCGAATCGCTGCAGTCAAGAGAAATCCTTATAAAATGATCTAACTGATCACCTTACATTACGCCACGTCGGGCTCAAGATTCAATAGCTCACCGTAAACAAATTTCAACGTTTTAATTTCGGTTATCTCAATTTCTGCAAAACGCCCCACCCAGGCAGGATCGCCAATGAATGACACCAAGCGTGTGTTATCCGCCGTTCCTATCAAAAGATTAGGATCTTTGTCAGAAATCTTTTCAATCAAGACACGCTGAATGGTACCGAGCATTGCATCTGTTTTATCAATACTTGAACGTTTGATCCATTGCTGAACTTTGGCAAGACGTTCTTTTTTAACATCTTCAGGCGTGTTATCGGGTAATTCAGATGCAGGTGTACCCGGACGTTTTGAATAAACAAAACTATAAGAATGGTCAAAGTCCATGTCTTTGATGAATTGATAGGTCTCTTCAAAGTGTGCATCGGTTTCACCCGGGAAACCAATAATAAAGTCTGAAGATAAATGCATATCTGGGCGAACTTGGCGCAGCTTGGCAATTTTATCAATGTAAACATCAATCGTATGATTACGTTTCATTGCCTGAAGCACGTCATTTGAACCACTTTGAACCGGCAAATGCAGATGCGAAACCATTTGCGGAAGATCGCGGTAGCATTGAATTAAATCATCATTAAATTCAAGTGGGTGCGAAGTGGTATAACGTAAACGACCAATGCCCGGAATTTCGGCGACTAAACGCAGTAACTCGGCAAAGGTACAAATATTGCCTTCAAAAGTTTCACCGCGGTAACCGTTCACGTTTTGACCCAGGAGCGAAATTTCACGTACACCTTTTTCAGCCAGACCGGCAATTTCTGCCAGAACGTCATCTAAAGGACGAGAAACTTCTTCACCACGGGTATAGGGTACCACACAGAAAGAACAGTATTTAGAACAGCCTTCCATAATTGAAACAAAGGCTTTGTAACCTTCAACTCGCGGTTCAGGTAAAAAGTCGAATTTTTCAATGTCAGGGAAAGAAATATCGACCAGGCTGATTTTTTCTTTTTTCGGTTTTTCAACTTGATCAAAATGTTGATCGAGCATTTGAGGCAGGCGGTGCAAAGTTTGTGGGCCAAAAATCATATCCACATAGTTGGCGCGTTTTTGAATGTTGTCCCCTTCTTGCGAAGCGACACAGCCACCGACCCCAATCACCAGCTCTGGATTTTTTTCTTTCAGTTTGCGCCAGCGACCGAGTTCCGAGAACACTTTTTCTTGTGCTTTTTCACGAATCGAGCAGGTGTTCATCAGCAGAATATCTGCATCACTCGGATCAGTGGTTAACACATAGCCATGTGAGTCGCCTAGCAAGTCTGCCATACGATGACTGTCATACTCATTCATCTGACACCCTTGCGTTTCGATATACAGTTTTTTCACTGATCCGTCGGCTGGGGTGTGCTGTGGCTGGGTAACAGTGTTTTCTGAAGCAGCTTGGGCACTATTTGGAATGAAGGTTTGAACCGTCATGTAGGCTCCTAAAGGATAAATCGGTGAAATCGCAATTTAAAATTTCCCATACTCTGGGTCAGGCTAGCAGTTTTTCTTTTTTTATTTCAATAGTTAATTGAAACTTGTGAAGAAGGTCATGCTGGCTTAATTTTTTAAAATTGTGATTTGAATAGAAGAAAGGCGCATATTTTAACAGGAATCGCAGTGAAACTTATAGATATAAATAAACCGACAATAAGATTGATTTGTGTAGTAAAAATGATTGAAAATTAATATTGCCTAATCATAAGGTTACACAACAGAACAGTAGAGTAGTTTAATAATAATTAAACTATTCAAAAATGATTAGGTGCGACCAAGGCAATACTAAATGACAGAAGGCAAGCATATGTGCAATTGGGTAATCAATAAAAAATATTATAAAATGCTTGCTTTAAGTTTGGCATCGACAGGTTTCGTTTCTATTTCCCATGCGGCGGATGAGCAATTTAATGCTGCTTTACAAGCTGCAAATGCTGGGAATGTGGGATTGTTACAACAATATCAAGCCTCAATGCAAAATGATGCACTGGGTTATTATCCTGAATATTGGTCATTAAATACCAATTTATCTGCACAACCTTCCAGTAATATTGTGAACTTCGCACAGCGTTATCCGCAATCTGCCATGGCTGAAAAACTGGCAGCCGATTATGTTGAAGAAAAAGTAAAACAAGCCGATTTTGCACCCGCGCAACCTGTTTTGCAGTATGTCACCAATCCCGACCAGGCTGAAAGTTGTGCTGTGGCACAAGTTCGGGCGAAATCAGGTGATCCGCTGGTTTTCGCTGAATATAAAGATGTCTGGCTGACGACCAACACCCAACCTGAATCCTGTACCGGTTTAGGGCGCATGATGCTTTCCAGTCCACTTATGACAGAGCAAGATCGCCAGCAACGTCTGTGGGGACAGCTTCGTGCAGGTCAGTCCGGTCAGGCTTTGGCGACCGCACAGACTTTGGGCATGAGTTTGTCGCTGTCCCAGCTGAATCAAATTCAAGCCAATCCTTTAAATTATTTGTGGTCTGCACCTAAAGCCACCAGTGTAGATCAGGCTTATTTGATTTATGCGATGGGTCGTTTAGCAGACAGTGATTTAAATACTGCAATGGCTTCAGTAAAACGTGCTGCTGAAGGTACTCCGGTACAAGTGCAAAAAGCGCTCTATCGGGCGGTAGGCTATATTGGCGGCACCACGGTGATGAAAAATAACTTCAACCGTGAAGTGCTGAATTATCTGGATGCCAGTTACGGCTTGCCCTTCAGTTCAGAAGAGGCGGAAATTTATGCCCGCCAGGCGATTCGGTTCAGTAGCTGGGAAAGTTTAATTCGTGCCATTGATGCTATGAGTGTGACGCAAAAACAGGAAGATCGTTGGCAATATTGGCTCGCCCGTGCCTCCGAAAAGCGTGGTGATGCAAGCGCTAAACGTACTGCACAGGAAATCTATAAAAAATTATCGCAAGGTGATGATTACCATAACTTATTAGCCAAAGATAAACTGGGCCAGAGTTATAATAATATTCCAAATAATGTTCAGCCTTCCAATAGTGATGTACAGCGTTTAAGTCAGGATATTCATTTTAGTCGTGCCTTTGCTTTACGCCGTGTCAATGCACCCGAAAATTATATTAATCGCGAGTGGAACTGGGCAGTACGTCAGGCTTATTTAAAACATGATGATGGTTTATTGCTTGCCGCGGCAAAACGTGCGACCGATATGGGCTGGTATGACCGGGCCATTTATGCCGCAGATCGGACTGAAAATAAACATAATTATTCTTACCGTTATGCCATGCCACACCAAAACTATGTAGTGAGCCATAGCCGTAACGCGGGTATCGATCCGGCATGGGCGTATGGGCTGATGCGTCAAGAAAGCCGTTTTAATACCACTGCACGTTCCCATGTGGGCGCAGGCGGTTTGATGCAGATTATGCCGGATACCGCCAAACTGGTAGCACGCCAGATGGGGGAAACTTATAATCCCGCTGCATTAACCGACATGAATACCAATATCCGTTATGGCACGTTCTATTTATCGATGATTCAAAGTCAGTTGAGCAGCAGTCCTGTTCTGGCTACTGCTGGCTATAACGCAGGGCCAAACCGGGCACGTCGTTGGCAACCTGACTCGCAGTCGATTGCCGCGGATCAATATACTGAAAGTATTCCACTTACTGAAACACGTGAT
Organism: Acinetobacter sp.; assembly: GCA_050285325.1. Classification (GTDB taxonomy): domain Bacteria; phylum Pseudomonadota; class Gammaproteobacteria; order Pseudomonadales; family Moraxellaceae; genus Acinetobacter. The sequence goes on along the minus strand of JBLZXS010000252.1, from coordinate 484 downwards.
TATGTAAAACATGTAATGACCAATGCAACGCATTATGGGGTATTGCTGGGACAAGGGGCGCAATCGATTGAAAAAAGAATGAATATCATTCCATTGAGAATAAATCCTTAAATTTTAATCTTATTGATAGGTTTGACTTGTTGATGATTTTTTTTGACCAGACATCAGTCTTAGGGAAATTGGCATTGTTTGCATTAAGTGGTGCAGGGCTAGGCTTGCTTGCACCTCGTGTTTTTGCTGCTCCCGTGCAAGGCTATATGATGGTGGTTCAAATGACGCCTGCGGTGTGCATGCTGGATACGCAAAAATCTAAAAAACGTAAATGTCTGGAAGGTTACTCTCTGAATATTTCAGGTTTATTTCCGGAAACTTCAGAAACTGAGTGCAGAACTGCATCTTCAGCAGTTTTATCCCCGCTGCAAGCAAAAGTCGTGGCACGTGTCATGCCGGATGAAAATGCACGTGTTCAGCTTTGGCAGGCGAT
>JBLZXS010000251.1:0-2348 GCA_050285325.1 Acinetobacter sp. | reverse complement strand
AGGAAGTGCGATAAATGTCATTATCGCACCAACGAGTAAACTTGCTGTAATTAAACCAATGGAATGGTATTTGGCAACAAGGCGCTGCATCATGTCAGGTTGTTGACATACCAACGCATCGCTAATTGAATGCCTTCATCAATTTTAAATTGCGGCGCATAGCCCAAATGCTGCTGAATTTTGGCAATGCTCGCTTGCGAATGGCGCACATCACCGGCACGGAACTCACGATATACTGCATCTTTTTGATAAGACACATTGTTTTCCGCCAGTGCAACCTGTATCGCACGGTATAGATCATTAAGCGTTGTACGGTCACCAACTGCCACGTTATAAACCTGATTTTTAGCGGCATCATCTGCTGTGGTTGCCGCTAAAATATTGGCTTGCACGGTATTGTCGATAAAACAGAAATCACGGCTGGTTTCGCCATCACCATTGATGAACACATCTTCACCCGCAATCATGGCTGCTGTCCATTTCGGAATCACTGCAGCATACGCACCATTTGGATCTTGGCGTTGACCAAACACATTAAAGTAACGTAAGCCAATCGCCTTAAAGCCATAACTACGGGCAAATACATCGGCATACAGCTCATTCACATACTTGGTTACTGCATAGGGTGATAAGGGATTCCCAATATGTTCTTCCACTTTGGGTAATGCCGGATGATCGCCATAAGTCGAACTGCTGGCTGCATAGGTAAAGCTTGAAACCTGAGCATCACGCGCCGCCGTGAGCATATTCAAAAAGCCACTGATATTGGTGTCATTGGTGGTAATCGGATCAGCAATGGAGCGTGGCACAGAACCGAGTGCGGCTTCATGCAGGACATAGTCCACACCGGCACAGGCTGTTTGACAATCTTCCAATTTGCGAATATCGCCTTCAATAAACTTAAATTTAGCCCATTGCTCAGGACTAACCAAAGCTTGGACTTGATCTAAATTATATTGATGACCTGTGGCAAAGTTATCTAAACCAACAACAGTTTGATCCAGCTTGAGTAAAGTTTCTAAAAGATTTGAGCCAATAAAGCCCGCCACCCCAGTCACCAGCCATGTTTTTGCTTGGTTTTGTAGGTTTGCACATACCTGTTGATATTGATTCATTCAGGATACGCCCTCTTATAAACGAAGATCAGATTCAGACTGAGCAAGCACATATTTTAAATCATATAAAACATGTTCTGCTTTACCCAAGGCACGAATTTTCTCCACACCCATTTCTTTAAACTGATGATGGGCAACTGCCAAAATCACTGCATCATATTTACCATTTTCTAAAGTAGAAACTGGATTAATACCATATTCATGTTCAGCCTCTTGAGCATCCACCCATGGGTCATAGACATCAATATTAGTATGGTACTCTTTGAGTTCATTCACAATATCAATGATGCGGGTATTACGAATATCCGGGCAGTTTTCTTTAAAGCTTAAACCAAGAATTAAAACTTTGGCATCTTCAACTTGAATGCGTTTTTTCAACATGCCTTTGACAAGCTGAGTCACCACGTACGCACCCATACCATCATTTAAACGGCGACCTGCCAAAATAATTTCAGGGTGATAACCAATCGCTTGTGCTTTATGAGTGAGGTAGTATGGATCAACACCAATACAGTGGCCACCGACCAGACCCGGACGGAACGGCAAGAAGTTCCATTTTGTGCCTGCAGCTTCTAAAACCGCTTCAGTGTCAATACCCATTTTATTAAAAATTAAAGCCAGCTCATTAATCAGTGCAATGTTGACATCACGTTGAGTATTCTCAATCACTTTTGCAGCTTCAGCGACTTTAATGGTTGCAGCTTTATGTGTTCCGGCTTCAATAATCAAGTTATAAACCTGATCCACAAAGTCAGCGACTTCTGGTGTAGAGCCCGAAGTAATTTTCAAAATATTGGTGACACGGTGCAGCTTGTCGCCCGGATTAATACGCTCTGGGCTATAGCCTGCAAAGAAATCCTGATTGAAGGTCAAGCCTGATACTTTTTCTAATTCTGGAATACAGACTTCTTCTGTCGCGCCTGGATAAACCGTCGACTCGTAAACGACGATATCACCTTTTTTCAGCACCTTGCCGATGCTTTGTGATGCTTTTACCAGTGGCATTAAATCAGGTTGTTTATATTCATCGATCGGGGTGGGTACAGTCACAATAAAGAAGTTACAGTCTTGGAGATCATCCAATTGTGTGGTGTAACTTAAGTGTGCAGATTGATTTAGTTCTTTAGGAGACACTTCCAAGGTATGGTCTTTACCTAACTTCAATTCATCAATACGTTTTTGATGGATATCAAAGCCAACAACTGGAACTTTCTTTCCAAACTCCACAGCTAA
>JBLZXS010000250.1:0-7128 GCA_050285325.1 Acinetobacter sp. | reverse complement strand
AGGCGCTGGGTTTTGCTTAAGGCAAACAATTCATTCAGCTGCATTTACTCAAACCACTACCATATAAGGGATCTGTAGATGAAACGTGTTGTAATCACTGGCATGGGCATTAACTCATGTATTGGTAATTCTTTAGAAGAAGTAACAAATTCTTTGCAAAACGGGATTTCTGGAACACGTTTTAACCCGACTTATGCTGAACTCAACTTTAAAAGCCACGTGAGTGCGGCAGCAGAACAAAACTTTGACAATATCGACCGTAAACTAAAACGCTTTATGGGTGTTTGTGCGATGTATGCCTATAACTCAGCTTTAGCTGCGGTAGAACATGCAGGTTTAAACGTTGACGATCTGGCAAATAATCCACGTTACGGTATTACCGGTGGTTCAGGTGGTGGTTCAACTGCTTCTGTTATTGAGATGAACGAATTATTGCAAACCAAAGGTGCGCGTAAAGTTGGTCCTTTCTTTGTTCCGCGTAACATGACCAATACCATTACAGCAAACGTTGGCGTTGCATTCAAATTACAAGGTGTGGCGCATACCATTACCAGCGCATGTGCGACTTCTGCCGATGCCATTGGTTATGCCTACAACCTGATCCAATTGGGCAAGCAAGATTTAATGCTTGCGGGTGGCGGTGAAGAAGATCACTGGTCGCAAAGCTTGTTGTTTGATGCGATGGGCGCACTTTGCTCTAAATACAATGACACGCCAGAAAAAGCTTCACGTCCATATTCTGCTGACCGTGACGGTTTCGTGATCGCCGGTGGTGGCGGTTTTGTGGTGCTTGAATCACTTGAACATGCGCAAGCACGTGGTGCCAAAATTCTTGCTGAAGTGGTTGGCTATGCTGCAAACAGTGATGGTGCAGACATGGTTGCGCCAAGCGGTGAAGGTGCAACACGTTGTGTACTTCTGGCTTTAGAAGAAGCAAAACAACACGGTGTAGATAAAATTGACTATGTAAATACGCATGGTACCTCTACTCCAGCGGGTGACATCACAGAACTTAAAGCCATGGAACGTGCATTTGGTGAAGGTCAGGTTCCTCCACTGAGCTCAACCAAGTCGATGACCGGTCACAGCTTGGGTGCTGCCGGTGTTCAAGAAGCAATTTATTCGGTTCTAATGATGCAAAATGACTTTATTGCACCAAACATCAATGTGACTGAACTGGATGAAGGCGCAAAACCATTTGATATCGTGCTTGAAAAACGTGACACAAAATTGAATACTGTGATGAGTAACAGTTTCGGTTTTGGCGGTGTAAATGCCTGTCTTGTTTTCAAAAAATGGGAAGGCTAAGCTAAGAATTGTTGATCATTCGGTAACGGATGATCAACTTCTGCCACACTGCCCTTAAAAGGGTGAATAGATGGATGCTCCTTCTGATGCTTTCTTGTGGGTAAAAGCATTACATATTATTGCTGTAGTTTGCTGGTTCGCCGCTTTGTTCTACTTGCCACGTTTATATGTTTATCATGCGATGAGTGAGGATGTCACAAGTCATCAGCGCTTCCAGATTATGGAACGCAAGTTGTACCGCGGCATCATGTGGCCAGCAATGCTTGCCACTCTTATCACGGCGCACTTCTTGGTAGATTGGGGTGATGCAACTCGGCATTACCATGAAGCACTCTGGTTTTACCTGAAAGTTGGATTGGTGGGTTTACTGGTCATTTATCATTTAGTCTGTGGTTATTACCGCAAAAAACTGATGAACGATGCACATTACAAATCACACAAGTTTTGGCGTTACTTTAATGAAATGCCAACACTGATTTTATTCGCAGTAGTGATTTTAGTGGTGGTTAAACCGCAGTTCTAAGTTACCTTGATTTAAAAAGCCTCCACTTGGAGGCTTTTTTTATAGGCTCTTACTGACTCAACTTTTCAACCCGCATTGAAAATAATCTTCATAAAAAAGAGAGTGGCAAACCACTCTCTTTTTTTTAATTATCTGAATCAATGACTACTGCATTTCTAAAGACTGAATACGCTTTTTCATCCGTGGTTTATATAGCACTTGATACGTTACTCCCAGAATCACCAGCCAAAGCGGACTAATCATCAGGGCTTTTAAAGTATCCGGTTCCAAACTCAAAATAATTAAAGCAAACAGCATGAAAGCTAAAATAACATAGGACATCCATACCCCACCCGGCATTTTGAAAGTCGATTTGGCATGCAATTCGGGACTACGTTTTCTGTAGCGAATGTAGCAGACCATAATCAAGCTCCAGATACTAATGAACAGGATTACGCATAAAGAACTGGCCAAGGTAAATGCTTCAATGGTATTCGGTACGAAATACTGTAATGCCGCGCCTGCCATAATAAAGCAGCAAGAAAAAATTAGCCCTTTGGCCGGAACTGCACGTTTAGACAACTGGCTTAAGGTTTGCGGTGCCTGACCATCTTTAGCCAAACCAAACAGCATCCGGCTGGTAGAGAAGACGCCGCTGTTCATGGATGACATCACTGAAGATAGAACCACCAGATTCATAATAATGGCAGAGGTTGGAATTCCGGCATGCAGGAATAAAGTCACAAATGGACTCTGATCTCCGGGAATCTGGTTCCATGGTGTAACCGACATCACCACAAAAAGGGACAGAACATAAAATAGAATAATTCGCGTCGGAATTGCATTGATTGCTTTTGGCAGGTTTTTCTCTGGATCTTTGGTTTCAGCGGCCATAGTTCCAATCAGCTCTACCCCGACAAAGGCAAATAGTGCAATCTGGAAGCCGGCTAAAAACCCGCTTGCGCCTTTAGGGAACATGCCACCATGCGACCAGACATGGCTAAAGCTTGCTACAGCACCTTGTGGCGGTTGGAACTGCATGAACACCATATATCCGCCAATACCAATCAAGCCCAAAATGGCTAAAATTTTAATCAGCGCGAACCAGAATTCAATTTCTCCAAACAGTTTCACGGTGAGCAGATTAATACCCAATACCAACAGCACGCAGCCGGCACTAATGGCGGCTTGCCCTATAGGAGTAAAAGCCTCCCCGGCTGGCAGCCAAAAACCAAGATAATTGATAATCGCAGCTAAATCCGCAATACCGACCAACACCCAGCCCAGCCAATACGACCAGCCGATATAATAACCCGCAGCCGGGCCAATCAGGTCATGTGCCATATCGATAAAGGATTTGTAATGCAGATTGGAAAGCAAGATTTCACCTAATGCACGCATCAGGAAAAAAAACATCGCACCAATAATCATGTAAATAATCAGGATAGACGGTCCGGCCAAGGAAATGGTTTTCCCTGAACCCATAAACAGACCGGTACCAATGGCACCACCAATGGCAATTAACTGTAAATGGCGGTTGGAGAGTTTCCTTTGTAACTCATGCGGAGAGGATGAATCATCCAATTGATTCGTTTTCATATTTCAATATCCTTATAGCACTGTATAAATCAGGCATTCTGAATTGAGCGAAGACTTCCGCTGCGCTCAATCCTGCCTCTTGATAAATTTCTGCTTTAATCAAGACAGTTGCACTATTCCTTATCTATTTGCGGGAGATGAATTTTAAAAAGTTAAAGTTAAAGCTAAAAATTACTTTTGCGCTGCAGTCACAGCAATTTCAATCAACCAATCCGGGTTCACCAGATTGGCCTGAATGGTGGCACGTGATGGCGCTACGCAGCCTTTTAACCAATCGACCCAGACTGTATTCATAGTTTTAAAATCTTCAAGGTTTTTTATGTAAATCTGCGCTGACAATAGGCGTGACTTATCACTATTTGCCTGCGCCAATAAGCTGTCGATTGTGGCGAGAATATCTTGCGTTTGCAGTTCAATATCCTGTGCGGTGGTTTTCGGTACCTGCCCGGATAAATACACGACTTGATTAAAAATCGTGACTGCGCTCATGACTTCTGTACTGTTGATCTTTTGGATATCTGAATGTGACATATTAATTTCCCTATTGTGAATAACTAGTGACTGGATCTTGAATAAATCAAGCGGAGATCTAATGTTCAATTTCAAATTGAACCCGAGCCGTGACTGCACACATTAATTCGTAGCCGACCGTTCCCGAGCTTGCTGCCACATCATCGATGGCTAAAACCGTACCCGTTGAAGAGGTACCCCAAAGCACCACTTCACTGCCAATTTCAGCATCAGGAATGTGGGTCAGATCAACGGCCAGCATATCCATACTGACCCGACCTAAGGTTTGGGTTCGAACTGAATTGACCAGCACCGGCGTACCGGTTTTCGAGATGCGCTGATAACCATCGGCATAGCCACAGGCAACAATGCCAATCTTTAAGGGTTCTGAGGCAATAAAATGTGAACCATAACCAATACTTTCACTGGCTTTGACTTCTTGCACAGCAATAATCTTACTGCGCAAAGACATGGTCGGTTGAAGCTGCCAGTCCTGAATGCTATGCGCTGGATAATCTGGGGAACTTCCATAGAGCATGATGCCGCTACGGATATAGTCGGAATGTAGTTGTTGGGGATAACGCAAGATAGCTGCACTATTACTGATCGAGCATTTTCCCGGTAAATCTTTGATGGTTTCTTCAAAGATGTGTTGTTGATAGAAAATACCGGGCTCACCCAAGCGTTCACCATCAGCATCAGAAAAATGCGTCATATGGGTAATAGATTTCACACACGCCAGTTGCTTCAAACTGTGCCATGCCGCTTGATAGGCTTCAGGATTAAAACCCAAGCGATTCATACCACTGTTCATTTTTAGGAACACATGAAATTGCATGGACCCTTGAAACTGCTTTAGCCACTCAAGTTGGTACTGGCTGTGCACGGTAAAACTGAGATCCAATTCAACACAATCATGTAAATCCTGAGCATCGAACAGACCTTCAAGAAGCAAAATCTGACCCTGCCAACCAAGTCTGCGAATACGCTTCGCTTCCGCAATATCGAGCAAGGCAAAACCATCTGCCTGTTGAAAAGCATCGTAAACACGCTCGATGCCATGACCATAGGCATTGGCTTTGACCACGGCAAAAACCTGGCTGTCAGGCATCATCTGACGTGCCACCGCTAAATTATGGCGTAATGCCGCCTGATGGATCACAGCGCTAATGGGACGTGACATCTATTCATCCTTGAATATGAGTTTGGAGTAAATTAAGCCGCGTTCGGATAACGCTGAATCGATAAACCTTCGGTATTAATGTCGGTTTTATGATTGAGCACCAAATCACTGATCAATTTGCCTGAACCACACGCCATGGTCCAACCCAAGGTGCCATGACCGGTATTTAAAAACAGGTTACTGAAACGGGTCGCACCAATAATTGGTGTGCTGTCCGGCGTCATTGGACGTAAACCGGTCCAGAACGTTGCTTGCTGCATATCACCACCTGGGAATAAATCCTGAGTGACCATTTGCAAGGTCGCACGGCGATTTTCATTCAAGCCATGATTGAAGCCACTGAGTTCAGCCATACCGCCGACACGAATACGTTCGTCAAAACGGGTAATCGCAATTTTATAGGTTTCATCAAGTACCGTAGACTGCGGGGCAAAAGCCGGGTCTACAATGGGAATGGTGAGTGAATAACCTTTCACCGGATAGACTGGTAAATCCAGATTCAGCGGTTTCAGGAAATCACGAGAATAACTACCAAAAGCCAGTACATAACGGTCTGCGGTAAGCACTTGACCACCCACCACTACACCTTTGATTTCATTCCCTTCAACCACCAGTTTTTCAACATTTTGGTTAAATTTAAAATCAACGCCCATCTCTTTGGCAAGGTTAGCTAAGGCATTGGTAAACAGGTAACAATCACCTGTTTCATCATTTGGCAAATGTAAACCACCAACCAGTTTATCTTGGGCAAAGGCTAAGGCCGGTTCAACTTTAGCCAAATCATTTTTGAGCAATAATTCATAATCCACGCCGCATTCTTTCAATACTTGAATATCACGCTGTACGGCTTCAAGCTGGGCTTCGTTACGAAAGACTTGTAAGGTGCCTTTAGAACGGTTTTCATAGTGGATACCGGTGGCTTTGCGCAAGTCTCTTAAGCAGTCGCGACTATATTCGGCTACGCGTGTCATACGTTCTTTGTTAATGGCATAACTTTGCGGGTTACAGTTTTTCAGCATTTGCGCCATCCACTGTAACTGCCACATGCTGCCATCCATATTGATGGCGAGCGGTGCATGATGTTGAAACATCCATTTTACTGCTTTAAAGGGAATACCGGGTGCTGCCCATGGCGTTGAATAGCCGGGAGAGATTTGACCTGCATTACCGAAACTGGTTTCTTCTGCCGGCCCTGCCTGACGGTCTAATACAGTCACACTTGCGCCTTGCTGCGCGAGGTAATACGCACTTGCAACACCAATAACACCACTACCCAATACAATTACGCGCATTTCAAATCCCTCGAGCAACATCTAGTTTATTTACCTAGTATATTTTCGGTTTAATAGTTTTTTTCACTGTTTTATTGGCTATAATCTAGGTAATTCGATGGATTTATCGTGAAAAAAATCTAAAAAAAGGAAAAAACTGATGCGTAAATTAGACCGTACCGATCATCAGATTTTAGACATCTTGCAAAAAGACGGCCGGATTGCGATTAGCGAATTGGCGGCTCGCGTGAATTTATCGACTACTCCCTGTTCAGAACGGGTAAAACGCCTAGAACGTGATGGCATTATCATGGGCTATTACGCACGCTTGAATCCGGAACTGGTGGATCGAAATTTGCTGGTGTTTTTAGAAATCAAACTGTCCGCCAAATCGGGAGATGTGTTTGATCAGGTGGCACGTGACTTGGTCGAAATTCCGGAAGTCTTAGAATGTCATCTTATTTCAGGCGAGTTTGATTATCTGGTCAAAGCACGACTCAAAGAAATGAGTGCCTATAGACGCTTGCTGGGTGACTTATTAAAAAAATTGCCTTCGTCTGCTTCCTCGCACAGTTATATTGTCATGGAAGAAGTCAAAGAAACTTTATATCTGGATCTTGGTTGATTCAGTGCATGTTTATTTTAATTCTAGAAATTAAAAAAGGATCATTCGATCCTTTTTAGCTATTTGAAAATATTTTTTAGTTTATGCCAGAGGCTAATTTAAATGATCCAGTAACTTGGCAAAGCTCTGG